>JBOFDR010000040.1:0-3160 GCA_051647205.1 Brevinema sp.
AATCAGACAAGAAGTTTCTCATGCTAACGTGCGAGTAGCTCTTATTTCACCTGGGGTCGTTGAGACAGAACTTATGTCCCACAATACTAATGATCTGATCGTTGCTGGTTACAATGAATGGAAAAAAACCATGGGAACAGGTCTTCATGCAAAACATATCGCTGATGCTGCATATTTTATTTATTCGGCTCCACAGGAAGTATGTGTACGTGAAGTTGTTATTGCTCCTACTAAACAAGATACGTAATCATTCTTAATAATTTCACAAAACAATCCCTCCTAAATTCAGGAGGAATTGTTTACATTAGGTGTTAATTAATATTATAAGAAACTCAATAACATTAATTAACATGATTTTTATACAAGGAGAAGTACTTTGAAAATAGGAAAACATAGTACCATCGCGAGTACCACTGTTATTAAAAATAGTGAGAGATTAATAATAGGAGATCATTGTAGTATTTTGGATTTCAGTATCATTTCACCAAAAATAACTATGGGTAATTTTTGTTTGATTGATCGTTTTGTCCTAATTGCAGGGTCTAGATTTAATTTTACCATGGAAGATTTTTCGGGTATTGGAGGAGGAGCTAAAATTTGGTTACAGAGTAACGATTACGTCAACTCTTTAATCAGTCATGAAGCTCAAATTACAGGAGATATTATTATGAAAAAATATAGTGGAATCGGATCAAACACAGTGGTAATGCCTAATAATATTATTCCTGAAGGTACTGTTATCGGAGCAAATAGCTTTGTGCCGACAAATTTTCCTTTTGAGCCTTGGAGTGTTTATGTTGGATCACCTATTTGTAAGATCAAAGATCGTAATAAAATAGCTATCCTAAAAGAAGCAGAAGAACTAATAAAAAATCACTATTAGAAAATTCTATAAAACAAATACCCCCATAGATTAGGGGGTATTGTTAAAAAGTAACTGTATAAATAATTGTTTATTCATGAAGTTACTAATGTTTATTATGTTGAGTAAAACTAGATTTTTTTATAAGACACGGAATCATCATCAATGCTAAACTCTGTATTTTTGTTTAAATAGATATTATATAGTTAGTAGTGTCTTACCGTCAATTTTATATAATTTATAGCTAAGTTCTATTGATCTAGAATTAGCAGATCCAGAATTAGAACTGACTTTAAAATCAGGTTTTGCTTCTACGCTACAGCTTGCTAAAATAACAAGTTCTAATAACAATGATACTTTTTTCATTATTTAATCTCCTTATGAAAATAGATGTCTATACATATTTTTAATAACATGTCCCTATATTTCAAAAAGAGTTTAAAATAAAAAAGCTCATAGGGTTGCATGTTGAACACCCTTTGAGCTAATGATAATATACCATATATCCCTTTCGGACATACAAACCGCTATGAGCAATATTGTATTATTAATCCGTTTTGGGGATATATGTGTATGTTTAGAAATACATTTGGTAAAATCAAAAGTCAAAGAGTGTTCATAGTTACTCCTCTTTGTCAAGAGTTACAGAAAAAAGTATAAAGTATTCTTATATTTACTGAAAAATTGATATCTTTTTAGTGTTGATAGAATCATTTTTTTGACTACTATTAAAATTTCACCAAAGATCAAGTAGAAATAAATGTAAAGTACTTATCTATTATAAAGAGCCATCTTTATAATTTTAGAAGGATGAAAGTATAGAATCTAGATGATTAATTCTTATTTTTATTTTCTTATCTAAATCCTCTATCATTTTGAAACTATTGTAATTAACAACAGACTTGACATTATTATATAGGGAGTACTATTATGAAAAAAGTAACCGTTATACTAGCACATGAGAATTTAAATTCGACTTCTGTAATAAACAAAGCAGTTATAGATACATTAAAATCCGAATCACCTTCTATTCAATGCAGAAATTTAGATTCACTTTATCCAGATTTTAAAATCAATATTGAAGCTGAACAACAAGCTCTTATTGACAGAGATATTATCGTAATGCAATTCCCAGTACAGTGGTACCATATACCTGCAATTATGAAACAATATATTGATAAAGTTTGGTCTTTTGGATGGGCATTTGGTCCTAACGGGGATAAATTAAAAGGGAAAAAGCTTTACTTAATTACATCCACAGGAAGTGTAGAAGTTTCGTATAGCCCTGATGGAAAACCTGAAAATTATAATAAACAACATCTTAAAAATTATTTATTCGGAATTGAGAATGCTGCTCACTATATGGGTGTAGATTATAAAGGGTTATTCCCTATCTATTCTATCGGTATTGGTCCTGACTTTGTAGAAGCAAATAAAAAATTAGCAGTAGATTCAGCTCATAAATTTATTAATTTGTTACAAAATGATCAAACAGCAGAAGTAGTAATTAAATAAATCATATATAAATAAAAGCCCTCTGTAATACAGAGGGCTTTTTAATTTTTTAAAAATATGTTATTTTTGTTTGAGTATCAATGGCACTTACTTTGATAAAAAAATGACATTTCCAAATATGATAAGCAATTGAACACGAATCAAGTAGAAATTAATTTATAGTATTGATCTATTGCAAAGAATTACCTTTTTTGTGTTAAAATAAAATTAATCAAATATTAATTTTTTAGGAGGGCGAAAGCATGAAACCTAAATTATTAATTCTTATTTTTATTTTATTATCTCAATGTTCCGTTATTTCTAAAGAAGAAACAAAAGATCGAGATGTCTATTATATTAAAATAGATGGAGTACAACTACCAGTTGTTGTTTCAGGAAAAAATACAGATAAAATTGTTTTATTTGTTCACGGTGGTCCAGGATCATCGGGACTTCTTTATTACTATGCTGATGCGTGGATTAGTTTAAGAAAAAAATATCGAATGGCTTTTTATGATCAAAGAGGCTCAGGTGGTGCACGAGGTCACATAGCTAGTAGCTCTATCACAGTTGATCAACATGTTGAGGATCTAAAAAATGTTGTTATTTTATTACAGACAAAATATCCAAACAGTAAGATATATTTATTTGGTCATAGCTACGGTGGTATGATTTCAGCTGCTTTCACAAGTATTTATCAAGATATGATAGAAGGATTGATGTTACTATCTCCTGCACTAAATATTGAGGGCTTGATGACTATTATTCCAACAAATATAATTAATATATTTATTAATCCTTACC
>JBOFDR010000041.1:0-5830 GCA_051647205.1 Brevinema sp.
TCAGCAGTTGGTAGTTTTTTTATATTTTTGATGGCTGAGTTGTCAGGACAACCTATGTTACCCTACTCATTTTTGGCGGGTGTTCTTTTTGGCACTTTATTTTTTTTCGCTAGATCTTTAACAAGATCTTTTCAATATACTTACTCTTCTTTTTTTACAAGTAATATTCTCAAATATTCTCTTGGTATTAAAGGAATTAATAAGTTTCGTAAAACTCTCTTATCTCATATTAAAGAACTTCAAGATTATCGAATCTTTATCATTCAAAATAATCAAGTAATTTCATATCCCGATCATCACAAATTATATTCAAAATCTATGCTTATAGAGATTGATCAAGTTTTTCATAAAGCTTTTCCTAAACCTTATTTGCTTCCTCAAGATAGTATTAATTTTACTATCCCTCAAAAAAATATGTCCTGTTATTCTTACGCTTATCAGATGCCCTTTTTTAATAGCAGAATGTTAATACTGGCTTATTTTGATTCAAGACTTTCTGTAACAAGGCATCTTCATGAACAAATGCATACTGCTAATGATTTGGTAGCCAATCTTTTATTTT
This sequence comes from Brevinema sp., assembly GCA_051647205.1. Taxonomy (GTDB): domain Bacteria; phylum Spirochaetota; class Brevinematia; order Brevinematales; family Brevinemataceae; genus Brevinema_A. The sequence continues at coordinate 563 of JBOFDR010000041.1, forward strand.
TTTCTGAAACTAGTGGTGAAAGTAATGATTTAATGAGTCTACTACAAGAAGTGGTTTGGCAATCTCCTTACGCCTTTGGGATTACTAATCCCAAAGGCGAACTGATTTTTGGTAATAATGCTTTATATCAGCTATTCAAAGGGACAATCCCTAATTTTTTAGAACTTGTTGATCCTGAAGTTTTTATTTTACTTTTAGATGGAAATAAAATAGGTAAGACATTCCGTTTTCAAGGGCAAAATATTCATTTAGAAGCATTTCCAATGAATAATAAAAATTTTCTAGTTACTAAATGTTTATTTATCTTTTATGATGTACAAGTAGAATATAAAAGAGATCTTCTTGGTGAATCAAATAGCTTAAAGCGGTTTACTTCGGAGCATCCTTCCATTGGTACCGCAATGTTTACGGTAGAAGGAAAACTTCTCTATTCTAATGAATCATTTATCAATCAGCTAGATATTGTAAAAGTACGTGAAGCAAAGCAAAAAGATATTTTTGATCTTTTTAAAATATCTGAGGAAGAATATCAAAATATCGTCACTAATATTCTTATTGGTGAAGAACAGACTGATAATCTCATAAGTTTAGAAACAGAACATGAATTTGAGGTTCGCTTTAAAGGTTTAGTATTTGGTGATCAGACAATTGTAGAATTAATTTTACAAAATTATGCGGTGTTTTCTGACAATTTATCTTTTCTTGATAGCGAAACTCTGGAACTATATCAAGAACTTCAAACGGCTCGCAGTGTACAGGAACATATTTTAGCATTACCACCTCTATATCGGCCAGGAGTTTCTGTGGATACACTTTACATGCCTTCTCGTCAGCTTAGTGGTGATTTTTATACACTCATTCCTTTTGAAGATGATCAGATGGGTATTCTTATTGCGGATGTATCGGGTCATGGTGTATCTGCCTCTTTAATTACAGCAGCCTTAAAGATTTTGATTGAGTTTGCTCCTAATGATCCTAAAGATCTTTCCAAAATTATTGAATATTTTAATGCTTACTTAGCAGATATTTTGCCCGAAGGCAGCTTTGTTACTTTATTTTATGGTATTATTAATTTTGAAGACTACACTCTCAAATACATTAATTGTGGACACCCTTTCCCAGTCGTTGAAGATTTGGAACAAAATCAAACAATTATTCTTGAAGGAATGGGCTTTCCTTTAGGTGGACTATTAAATGTTGCATTTGATGAGCTTATCTATACGATTCAATTACCACACAGATCTAAGATTTTATTATATACTGATGGCTTGATCCAGTATTTGACAGGGAGTATTAAGGATCGGATCCTCAAAGCCTGCGATGTGATGCAAAAATATAAAGGTATAAACGATAAAAAAATGCTTGAATTGCTTTACAAACAACTTGTTTCAAGGAATACTCCTGTTGCTGAAGATGATGTGAGTTTGATGTTGATTAATTTAGATAAGGAACAAACTAAAAGACATCATTTATCTATTGCATCAACATTGCTTGAGGTGGATACAGTTATTGTAGAACTTACTCACTACATACAAAAAGAAATTTCTGCTAGTTCTAGTTTCTTTTGGAAATTACGTACGTGTCTCTACGAAGCATTATTAAATGCTGTTGTACATGGAAATAAATATAACACGCAAAAAAGAGTTTATATCGATTATCGTATTTCTAATAATTTTATAGCAATTAGAATCAAGGATGAAGGCAATGGTTTTGTATCACAAGACATCGACAATCCTCTTAATCCTGAGAATTTATTAAAGGATTTTGGTCGTGGAATTACTATGGTTAAGCACCTTGCCCATAAAGTAAAATTTAATCATAAAGGTAATGAAATACTTTTATTTTTTATAACAGGATCTGAATCATGACCATCTACCACAATCCAATTTTAGCGGATACTATTTTAGAATTTATGAATATTCAAAAAACTAGTATTATTGCAGATCTTACAACGGGAGAGGGAGGGCATTCTTCTCTGATGGCACCTCTTGCAAACAAATTAATTTGTTTGGATAGAGATAGTGAAATCCTAGCTAAGGCTCAAGATCGTCTCAAAGATTTTGATAATATTCAATTTATTTGTGATACTTATGATCATATTACGGCCATGAGAAATATATATCAACTACCTTTATTTGATGGTATTTTGGTTGATATGGGTGTCTCTATGTTTCATTTTAAAGGAGCAGATAGAGGATTTTCTTTTAATGACGATACTTTGGATATGAGATTAAGTTTAGATTCAGATTTAACAGCACAGATTGTAATTAACACCTTTTCTGAAAAAGATCTTGCAGATATTTTTTATTATTATGGTGAAGAACATCATTCTCGAAAATTTGCTAATGTTATTGTCAAAAGACGTCCTTTCTATTCAGCTCAAGAACTTTCTGAGCACATTTTCCAAACCATAGGACGTCATGGAAAAACTCATCCAGCTACAAAAATTTTCCAAGGTCTACGAATATTTGTTAACCAAGAGTTAGAAATTGCCGAAACTTTTTTAAACGATATTGTAAATCATTTAGCTCCTGGTGGGATTATTTGTATTTTAACTTTCCACTCTTTGGAAGATCGATTAGTAAAAAGAGCTTTTCAACAATTTCAAAAAGATAATCTTGGTACTTTGCCTATTCTTAAACCACTAGTACCATCTTTTGAAGAAATAAAACGTAACCCCGCTGCGAGAAGTGCTAAACTTCGTGTTTTTAAAAGGAATAAATAAGATGCATGTAGGAAAATTTTTATTTATCCTAGGGCTTATCTTAGGATATGGTCTTTTATTTTCTGACCAACGTATGGAATCACGTGAAAAAACAATCCAAATTCAAAAATTACAGCAAGAACTAGAAATATTAAACGCACGAAAACAAGAGTTAACACTGTTGATTGAATCAGAACGTATACGTTTGATTAAACAGTCTCAAGGAATTGGAAAACATCTTTCCCCAAAAGATATCATTGTTATTGAGTAATACAAATATTGAAGGTCTCTCAAATATGAAAACATATGTAGTTTTTTTCTCTTTTCTTATGCTACCTCTATCTGTCCATGCTAAATACTTCTTTGTTAATACTATTCCATCTGGTGCAAAGGTTTTTTTACAAGATACTCAATCTAAAAAAAAACAAATTCTTGGAAAAACTCCTCTCAAGCTAGATGCAGATAAAAAAGGTGAAATTATTATTGAAAAGGACGGTTACCATCCTACCACTAATAAGATTACTTCTCTTAAAAAATTACAAGATATCAAAGTTTCCTTAGTACCGATAACTTTTGCTGTTGATTTTCCAAATATCCAAGCAAATTTTTGTCTTGATAAAAAGCCATTTACTTCTTTAGATGGAGCTATGCTTCTTCCCTATGGAAGCTATGATATTTCTTTTAATAAAAATAAAGGTGCTTTAGTTATTAATTACCAAAGCCCAGCTCTTCCTTATGTAGCTTTTTTTGGTACAATTACAACAGTTTCTTTAGTGATGGCTGTACTTGGTGTTGCAATGGGTAGTGTATCTTTTAAAAAATTTCAAAGTGCTACTTCTGAAGCTGAGTCTATAAAATATATTGGTCAAACATCTAGCTGGGATGCTGTAATGTGGTCTGGAATAGGTATTGGGTCGGCAGGCTTAATAGGAACAGCTATTTCTGGTTACTACGAAGCTCGAGATCGAAAAAGGATTAAACGTTTTAACGATCTTAACAGGGCAGAGACAAGGCTTAATCCTCTTCAAGAATACCAAACAATTATCCTTGTATCATCTGATGATAATTCGATTGGATTACTAAATAGGATGAATGATTTTATAAAAAAATATCAACAAAGTGATCCGTTATGGGTAGCTGATATTATGCTTAAACGTGCTCAATTATATATAAAATATCAAGACTATTCTAAAGCAATTAATGATCTTGAAAAGATTATCAAAGACTATCCTACTGTATCTAATTATGAAACAGTACATAAATTTTTAGGAGATATCTATTTTCAGCAAAAAAAATATGATCTTTCTTACAAACATTATGAAGAAGCTCTTGTTATCAGTAAAATTTATCCTAAAGATACTTTAAAAACATTAATGCAAAAAGCTCAAAATCCTTAGTAATCTATATATCAATTTATTAAGCATTCAACAAAAAACTTCCTTATATATCATAAGGAAGTTTTTTGTTGAATGCTTAAGGTAAAAGAAAACTCTCCAAAAATAGGAGAGTTTTGAAATTAACGTTTTGAGTATTGTTCTTTTTTACGTGATTTACGGAGACCGTATTTTTTACGTTCAACCATACGATCATCTCTAGTAAGGAATCCCTTAGCTTTGAGGATAGATCGGTATTTATCTTTATCAAGTTCATTTAATGCACGTGCTAATCCATGACGAATAGCTTCAGCTTGACCATTAACTCCACCACCTTTAACAGTGCAGTATACATCAAATTGACCAGCTGTCCCAGTAAGTTCAAATACTTCAAAAATTTGAGTTCTGAAGAATGTTGGGAAATAATCAGCAGGATCTTTTTTATTAACAGTAAATGTACCTTTTCCGTTTGGAGCAAGGAATACACGAGCAACACTAGTTTTACGACGCCCTGTTGCATAAATACGATTGTCTTTCATGGTATCTCCTTAAATCTCATGGCGGATGATTAATCCACCGTTTGCATTTTTGAATTCGGAACCTTCAACGATAAGAAGCTTTTTGAACATACGTCTTGCAAGACGATTTTTAGGAAGCATTGCTTTAACAGCTTTTTCGAGAGGAAACCAAGGTTTTTTCTGCATCATTAATTTATGATTAACTTCTTTAAGCCCACCCATGAATCCAGTATGGTGTTTATAAGTTTTTGTATTTTCTTTTCTTCCAGTTAATATAAATTGGTAAGCATTGATAACAACAACAAAATCGCCATCATCAACGTGAGGTGTAAAGGAAGCTTTATGTTTTCCTTGAAGAATTCGAGCAGCAGCTGCTGCAATACGACCAAGAGGTTGCCCTTTAGCATCAATAACACGCCATTTACGGGAAATCTCAGGAGCTTTAGTGTAAGTAGTTTTTAAGCTCATACTTATCATCCTTTTTGTATTTTTATTGAAGAGTCTGCAAGGAGGTGCAGGGTATCTTCATTTGGGACTTGTTATTATAACAAAGTTTCTCTGAAAAATCAAGGACTTGTCAAGTTTTTTTACAACTTTTTTTGTGATAGTAATAAGGAGTTTGCGATAACTGTTAAGGAACTAAAAGTCATTGCTACTTCGGCCACAATAGGAT
>JBOFDR010000042.1:0-7739 GCA_051647205.1 Brevinema sp.
TGCCTACTCCATTTTAGCCTACCAGATTGCTTGGCTCAAAACCCACTATCCTGCTGAATTTATGGCGTCGTTATTGAGTTCAAATATGGGAAGACACGAAGATATCCAAAAATATATTAGTGAAGTGAAGAAATTAGGCATAACAATACTACCTCCTAATATAAATAAAAGTGTTTATCACTTCTCTGTAGAAAAAATTATCGAAAATAATGTCCCTACGCTTGCTATTCGTTATGGTTTTGGAGCGCTGAAAGGTATTGGTGAACAAGCTATTAAAGAAATTGTCCGTGAACGAGAATGGGGGGGAGTTTATGAATCCATTGAAGACTTTGTGGAACGAACAGCCCACCATAGTGATATTCGTAAGGCTTGCTTAGAAATTTTAATTAAAGCTGCTGCTTTTGATCATTTATTCAATCAACAAAATCTTCTTCTTAACAAAGCAATCTATCTTGAAGTATCTAATTTAACTTCTTTATATCAAAAATTTGAGAAAAAAGAGGTCGAAGAAACAAGTTTTAATCTATTTAGCTCTGAAGAAATAGAAGCAGCCTCCTCAGAAACAATTCAAACTAAAGGCATTGTAGCTTTAAGTTTTGAACAAGATTTTCAAAATGAAATGAAAACTTTTGGGTTTTATTTCACAGGGAAAATATTTAAAGAAATCGAAAATAGTACTGGAAAACTAAGTACTTATCAAGATGTTTTAAAAGATAATCTTGAGATAGGAACAAATATTTCTGTACTTGGATATATAAGTGATATTTATATCTCAAACCCTACATCTTCTCATGATTCTTGGACAAAACCTAGTTTCAATCGTCGATCATGGGGAAAATTTGTCCTTAATACTGAACAAGAAAGCTTTTCTTTCTTTTTATTTAGTGAAAAATTAGCACAGTTTGAATCTCTTATTCAAGATGGTCATTTTGTTTTTGCAAAAATAAAAATTGGGAAAAATAATAAAAAAGACATTATCGAATATGAGTTAGAGCATTTATTACCGATCACAGAAAATTTTTCACTGCGGTCTCAAGAACTCCATATTGTATTAGAAAATAATATTCGATCTTCTATATTTGATGAGTGGGCTAAAACACTACAAGAGCTTAGTAAAAAAGACCATCGCTTAGATGCGGAAACTAAGATTATCTTCCATCTAATAGAAGGCACCAAGATTAAATGCTTGAAAAGTGCTACCTATTATACTGTGCATCGATCAAAAGAATTATTTAATTTATTAAAAAAAGATTTTATTTCATATTATTGGTTTAGCTAATAAAAACACACTCTATAATAGAGTGTGTTTTTATTAGTGTTCTAAAATAAAGTCAATAATTTGTCCAAGGCGTTGACCAGCTTTATTTGCTTGATGAACAACATCGCTGTGTTCTAGTTGAGCACCTGGAAGACCTGAAGCACAATTTGTGATCATTGAAAAACCAAAAATATCCATTTTATAAAAACAAGCCATAATTGTTTCCATGACAGTAGACATTCCAACAGAGTCCCCCCCTATTTTTTGGAAAAATCGCACCTCTGCAGGAGTTTCATATTGAGGTCCAAGTGTAGAAACATAAATTCCTTTCTTTATTTGAAATTTTTTCTCTAATGCTTCAAATAAAGAAATATTATAAGCATTTTGCATATCTACAAAACGCTCATTTCCCTCTATTCCTTCTAAGGGAGAGTAAAATTGTGTTTTAATATGGTCTTCAATCATCATGATATCACCTGGTTGGTAAGTAGGATTTAATCCCCCCGCAGCATTAGTAACAATCAATGTTTTCGCTCCAAGCTCTGCCATAACAGCGATAGTAAAGGAAGATTGAAAAGCTGTGTAGCCTTCATACATATGCATACGACCTTGTACAAAAGCAACTGTTTTACCATTTTTCTCTACAACTAAGATACGACTTTTATGACCAGCAACGCTGGAAAGACTCATATGAGGAATTTCAGAAAAAGAAATACAAATTTCATTTTCATATTTATCGGCTAAATGAGATAAACCAGATCCTAAAATCACCACTGTATCAATTTTAGATACAGAATATTTTTTTAGAGCAGAGACTGCTTCTTGAATAGCTACTTTATTGTACTTCATAAAAAATCCCTATATAAATTTAATAATCTTAATTAAATAATTCTCATTAAAAGAATTTAATTAAAGATATTAAAAATTAGCAACAGTATTTTCATCAAGATCAGCATTACTTGACACGCTTGAGACATCATCACAATCTTCTAAAGCATCTACTAATTTTAAAAATGATACTGTTTTACTAGCATCAAGAACAACTTTATTTTGAGGAATTCTAGTAATTTCAGAGCTTGTTGGTTCAAATCCGCTATTTTGAAGAGTATCCATCACTGATGCATACTCTTCAAATGCAGTAAAAATTTCTGTTATAGTGCCTTCTGTTACAATATCATCAGCACCAGCCTCTAAAGCTGCCTCCATTAAAGCGTCAGCATTAGCATCTTCAAATACCAAATATCCTTTGGTATCAAACATCCAAGCCACACAGCCTGGTTCACCTAAATTACCAGCAAATTTTGAAAAGATTTTTCTAATATCTGCAGCTGCTCTATTTTTATTATCTGTAGTCACATCAACTATTAAAGCAACACCGCCTGGTCCATATCCTTCATAAACAAAGGATTCATAAGAGACACCTTCTAATTCTCCTGTACCACGTTTAATTGCACGTTCAATATTATCCTTAGGCATATTAGCGACTCTTGCTTTATCAATGACAGCACGAAGACGTACATTCATTACAGGATCCCCACCACCATCTCTTGAAGCGATGATAATATCTTTTGCTAATTTAGAAAATAAATTTCCACGTTTTGCATCTTGTGCACCTTTGCGATGCTTAATATTAGCCCATTTACTGTGTCCAGCCATAAAAACCTCTTACCTATAGTGAATCTAAAATTAGATAAGGGTGACCTTTCGATCACCCTTATCAGGTATATTTTTTTGTTTAAAATATTTTTGTTTACTCAGTTACTGGTGCGTCTGTACCTGCAGGCACCTCGTTACTTGTTGTAGATGCTGTTTCTGTTACGATATTTCTTGTTTGGTCTTCAGAGACTGTTGTTTCTGTTGTAGTAGGTGCATTTTGAGAAATAGGAGTTGTTTGAGATCCTAAAACAGATGATTGATCATATTCAGCAGATTCTTTATCACCAAGATAAGTAACATTACCAGTAGGAGCAATAGTATCTAGAACAACACTATAAATAATTTCTTGACTTTCATTACCAACAACATCAACTGCTTTTACTTTAATATCATAATTTCCAGCTTTGTTTAATTTGATAGCAATTGCATTATCATAATCTTGGAATTCAGCATCATTAATAGAATATAAAATTTTATCAACAGCTGTTTCAGTATCAAAAGCTGTTACAGAAATACTACTTTTAGAAGAAATATATTTAATACCATCTTTTTCAAAAACTTTATCAGCAAAGATATTGACTGTTGGAGCAGTTGCATCAACAAAAACAGTACTTGTTTTTGTTGGAGAAATATTGCTAACCATATCTAATGCTTGATAACGAATATTCATAAGATCTGTATTAGAAATACCTAAAGCTGCTAAAGTAGTATTAGTAGTAAAACGTGTGAATTCTTCTGTTTCATTAGTTGCAAATTCAACATATGCTGTACCAGTAGTATCATCATGATGTTTAAAAGAAACTTCTGTATTTGGTCCAACATACATATAGCCTGAAGCTAGATAAGGCTTAGGATTAAATTGAATATCAATAATACGTGGTGCTGTTGCATCGACAATAATATCATATGTTTTGGAATAAGAGACGTTACCGACATGGTCAACAAATTTATAATTAATACTATGTTCACCTTCTTTTTCGAAAGAGATCGCACCTTTATAAGAATTATAAGCTCCACCATCAACAGAAATAAAAATATCTTTAATACCTGATTCTTCATCAATCCCTTCAACTTTAAAACGAGCAAAAGGAGATGCGAAAAAGATACCATCTTTAGTTAAAGTATAACCGATATTTTCAACGATCATTGTATTTGATTCGGAAGTAGGTTCAACAATTTCATTTGTCTCAATGGTATTAGTGAGATCTTGAGCAACGGTAGCATCCGTAGCTGTTTCTTCTGGAAATGCCGCATCCTGAGCGTGTAATTGAACAGCTATCATTAGTACAGCTGCAATGACCCATTGTTTTTTCATCTTGAAAATCCCCTCTATGATTTGTATCTTATTATTGTGTGTTTTGTTGTGTGAGACAAGAATCTAAAAGATCTTTTTCTTTACCTTCTAAGATTCCTGAAACATTAATAGTATAATAAATTTCTTCATTAACATGCAGAACACCTGAAATCATTTTCATACCCTGTTGATCACCTATATCATAAATATTCTGCATATCTTGATCACTAACTGTGATAATCTGATCAAGTTCATCTACAAGTAAACCAACTAAAGTCTGATTAATTTGAACGATTAATAACTTAAACGAAGTATTTAAGATGTGAGATTGACGTTGCATGTGTGCCTGATCAATATCACTCTCTATTAGTATATCTTCAGATAGATCTTTCTGATTTTGTCCTTGAAAAAGACCATGATAAGCTAATTTTTTTTGAATAGATAAGATCGGTATAACTTTTCCGTTAAGGTTGATGATCCCTTCTACAAAGGAAGGAAAGTTAGGAATTTTAGTTAATGATTGTTCTCTAATCACTTTTTTAATGTCCATAATATTAATACAATATTTGACACCAGCAACTTCGAAAGCTCCATACTGTTTTTCCATGTTAAACCCGCCATATCGCCATAACCAAAAAAGTAATAGCTAATTATTAATTATATATTTTTATTATATAATTTTTCAAAAAAAAAAGCAAGAAATTTATTTATTAATTTTCTTAAATACTTGATTTATATAAAATTTAAGATAATAGTATCTCGTCGGCCTAATTCTTCTCCTTCGTCATTAAAAGAATAAGTCCACCAAATATCATTAATAGTTGATATGAAAAAAAATGGGAATATTCCTTGATAGACAGGTATATTATTAAGGAATTGAGAAATAACGATTCGTGTTTGTCCACCAACTCTTTTTTTTCTTAAAAAATCTGTAAAAGAAAATAATTCTTTAGTAAGAAATCCTTTTTTAGCATTATAAACATTTTGAATTAGTTTTATAACAGAAGCCTCATCAGTTGAAAATACAAAATGATTTTCCACGATCCCTAACCATAATTTGTAACTTCCAAAAGAAAATCCAAACATACTCTGGGTAAATAAAGTTTTTTCTTCAACTTTTACTCCCTTTGCAGAGAGAGAACGAACAAAATTCATTAAAAATTGACGCACCATATCTTTATTTTTAATCTGAGCAGTCAAAGTAGCATTAATCTTTTTATTAACTAAATCAAAATGGCGTACAACATAGGAAAGTCTTCCAGATAAATAAGGGAATAAGTTTGAGTGCAGATCTAGACCTATTGCTTTAAAATCCATAAGTAATTTTGTTAAAGTAAATTCATCTGCAATATCAATCTGCTGTAATCCTTGAACAAACTGATCAATATCTAGATACAGATGACCTACAATAGCAGGTATACCAGATTCAAAATCTAAAAAAGACATACTATCGAAAGCAGCAACATCCATGCTTTTTTTGAAAATATCACTAATAAGTTTGTTTTGATAAATAGTATACAAATTAAACATAATGTTTTTTTCAGTAATATCAAACACCCCGCCAACAAAATCACCTTGAGGAATAAAAGACCTGTCTATTCCATCTATATGTCTTTCAGAAAAATATTCTGAAGTCGCCCATACAAATTTTTGATCCCAATTAAAATCAACAGCTTTAGCAATACGTTGAAATGCTACAGTAATACCAACACCCTTAAACTTTTCATACTCAAGTACTTCCAAAGATGAAGAAAAAATAACATACTTATCCTCTACAATTTTATAATAAACACGATGAGAGAGACTATTTAATCGTTGTGTTAAAAGGTTTTTGTTTTTAATCGTGAAAACACTGTATCCTTTATTATTTTTAAGATGAACATAAGCGACAGCTCCTTCAGGATCTAACCCTATTAAGGGAGCTTCAAGAGGATCAAGAATATTCACAGACACATGTTCTTTAATACGTAATTGTAATTTACTTAGCGATGATTGGTATTCTGCTCCAAACATTTTTTGAGTAAGTATACGAAATGAAGAAGATGTTTGTTTAATAGAAGGAAAATAAATTAATAAAGAGCCATCAAGCACATAAGGAGCTATACCTTTATCTGCAAAAATAAATATTGGACTAAAAAAAATCATTAATATAATGTTTACTTTTTTCAACAAAGGACACCTCTTTCAATTGTAAAATCGTTTTCTAACGTTATAGTACTTATCGGTATCTTTATTATTTATATTAGAGATATTAGGTGATATTGCTTATTCTAGAGTAGCTAAGTTTATATTATTTTCTTGCACTGTATCAATAGTTGCTTGTTTTTGAAAAACTTTTATTATTATTATTTAAATAGGTGAAATTCTTTAAATAATAGGGCTATTAGTATATAATATATTATTAGGTAAAAGTAATTACTATAAGGGGTTATCAAGTGTATACAAAAAGATTGTTTCAACTACTCAAAGAATATCGCATTTTTTTATTGGTATCATTAATAGCAGCTCTGTTGTTTGTTACTGGGAGAATGGGCGTTTCTTTATTTATTGGTGAATTTATTAGTGATGCCTTTATTAATCAAAATATTACTCAATTAAGTTGGAAACCTGTAGCAATTTTATTTGGTTTTGGATTTTTATGGTCTGGTGCTCAATATCTTATGTATTTATTTTCAGGAAAATTAGCAATTCGTGTTGCTCACTCACTTAGAAGAGATCTCTATCAAAAATTAATCAACCTTCCTATTGAATATTTTCATAAAAATAATTCGTCACATATTATTTCAATCGCAGCTAATGATGTTACGCTAATCGAAACTTTTTTAATGAATGTCATGGTTCAACTTATCGCTCAACCACTAACCGTTATTACCATTGTCTCAGCAATGTTTATTTTAAATTGGAAATTTTCTCTCTATTTTTTAGTCTTAGGACCTACTATTATTTTATTACTAGGATTAATCGGCAATAAAGTCCAACATCTCGGAAAATCAATGCAAGAAAATGTTGCTCATATCACTAAAATATTTTCAGAAAGTATAAGACATATTAAAGTAATTAAAGGGTTCAATTCTGAGAAAATAGAAATTTCTCGATTTAATCAATCAAATAATCAACAGCTCTCTCTCGCTGATAAAGAGATCAAAATTCGCCTTGTTGCTCTGCCTATGTCTGATTTTTTAGGGATTACTGCGATTATTTTAATCCTATCATTAGGTGCTTTAGGCATACAGGCGGGTATTGCCACTAAAGAAGATGTTACTAAATTTGTAGCAATGGCGATTATTCTTTCAGAACCCATTTCTTCTTTTAATCAATTAATTCTTGTAGTACGAAAAATTGGCCCTTCTGCAGAGCGAATTTTTAAAGTAATTGATAGTACTCCCGAACAAACAGAGAATAAAACACCTATAGATAATATTAAAGGAAATATCTCTTTTAAGAATGTTAGTTTTTCTTATGATAATAAAGGTAGGGTTCTTGATCAAATTAATCTTGATATCAAAGCTGGAGAAACCATTGCACTAGTAG
>JBOFDR010000043.1:0-2008 GCA_051647205.1 Brevinema sp.
ATTTAAAGAATCTGAGTCTGAAGGATGTCTTTCTTGTGAATCATTGACATTTCATAAATTTGATCCACATGGTTTGAGTATAGGACAAAGCTTCCTATGCATATATATTCTTCGGGATGTATTAGTTGACAATTATCAAAGTTAGATAGTAAAGCATAATGATCCTTGTTGATAGAATAAGCAAGATATGGTCGTGAAGGATGGATTGAAAAGTAACTCCTTTTAATTAGAATTGGGAGTGGAATTAATTTGAATAGATTGTAGATTTTATTATCTAGTAGGGGTATATGGAGGCAAAATATAATTTTGTCTTGACAATTATTTTCATAGTCTATTTTAGGATTATTATTATGAAGAAAATAATTTCCTAAAAGTCCGTCTAATGGAATATTAGTCGAGTTAGTGGGGATAATGTTCATGAAATGATATATGGGGTTTGAGAATGAATGAAATTTTATATGTACAGTTCCTAGGGTTTTAATTGGATTTTGAGTATCATTAACGCCTTTTAATACAAATTTAATGTTTTCATTAACAGGAATTTTAGCACATAATGAGTGTAATTTTATCAAAGATATATCTGCACCAGTATCAATTAATAATTTGAATTTTTTTTCAATAGAATGAGAAGAAGGAATTTCAATATAAGAAGTGATATTTTCAAGGTTTAGGATTCTGCCTGAAATGTTTCTGTCGTTCGAACCATGGCAGCTGGGTCGAACTTGTCGGAGTTTAAAGATTTTTGTTTATTAGTAGTAGTGGTTGCATAATGTCTTTTGCGACATTCATCAAAAGAATGACCTGGTATTTTACAATAATTACAAAATTTTTGTGGATTTTTCCGATAATTATTTATGTATTCTCGTTTTTTACATTCTTTTATAAGATGCCCCGGTTTTTTACAATAATTACAATGAATTTTAGAATTTGCTTGGAATATTTTCTTTTCATTTTTAATAGGATAATTATTATGAATGACTTGAGAAGGGAAACGCTTATGACAGTTGAAGTGATTATGACCAGGTTTTCTACATATAGAACAGCTTTTTTGAATTATAGAATTACTTTCGCGAGCAAAATTGCATAACCTTTCTTCATTAAGAGCAATTTCGGAGGCTTCTTCAAAAGACGATGGATTTCTAGCTCTTAATATTACACTCTATCGAGGATGAACGCCAATTAGAAATGCTTGAAGAGCTAATTCCTTAATTAAGGAATGTTTTCCTTTTATTTCTTCTTTAACAGAAGTGTTATTTGTGGCAGAACGTAAAAGATTGGTATAATGTTGTTCTATCCTTTGTGTGAATTCTAAAATTGTTTCATTTGTGTGTTGTTTACATGATTGTAGTTCTAATAATAATTGTGAAAATTGTTTCGATTCTGAAAAATTTTCTTCGAGAAAATTTTTTAGTACTTCCCATGTGGTTATTTCCCGAGTATTAATAATTGAATCGGCTTTTCCCGTAATTTGAGAAAAAACGTATGCAAGAAGAATTGGTTTCTGAGAATCTGAGGCTAGGTTAAAGGCATAATCACATTTTCTAATGAAAGAGGGTAATTCGGATTTGTTTCCATCGAAGGAATTGATAAAGCGAGTGAGGAAATCGAGAGAGAGCGACATGATACAATAAAATTTGAATAACAATAATATAAAATTAACAATAGTAAAAATAAAATGGTGAAAGGAGTTCTTGAATATAGTTCTTGAAGAAAATTGACTTACAGAAATATAAAGAAAAGCATCGTAGTGTGGATGAAGTGATCTCGAACAATGATGTAGACTGATGTAGACCTCGATGTTGCTGCACTTTGGGGACAGTTGAATACGTCAACCGATGTAGACCTCGTTAGTTGCAGGATCGTGGACAGTCGATGATTGTAGTCGAGCTGCACCTCGATGGATTGTCCGACAGTTGTAAGGGATTGAAATCCGCCAGTGAATTCGTCACAAGGATTGATGTTCCTTAATATGCACAGATATTCACCGTCAGTCGTCGGTATCCCACTT
>JBOFDR010000044.1:0-2523 GCA_051647205.1 Brevinema sp.
CTGGAGTTTCTGGTGGAACAATAGCTTCAGAGAGTTCTTTGTAGATTCCTAGGATAAAAGCCATTGTTCCACCAGAAACTCCAGGAATTATATTGGCAATACCAACGATCATCCCTTTAATAATTAAACTTATTGTATTCATAATAAATCCTTATATAATAGCAATAGCACGATAAACATCTTCTAAGCTACTACTATGTGCTAGTTGAGATCTAATCTCAGAAGCTCCATCAAAGCCATTGATCAGGCTCATAAGAGAGCCACGAAGAGGCGTCATAGAATGATGATTTGTAATTTCAAACCATAATTCTGTATATTCTTTAACCATGGCAATTAATTGTTCTGCAGAAGGTACCGTGTAGCTACCTGTTTGAGCAAAATCCATAATTTGTTGGAATAAATAAGGCTTAGCAATAGCACCTCGCCCTAATAACAGTCCATCAACTTTATAATTTTTGAGGACAAAATGAGCATCTTCAGGTGTTTTAATATCTCCATTTGCAATAAGGAGTTTACTAGTGAGAGAACGAGCTCTTTGGAAACGATGCCAATCGGCTGTGCCGTGTAAGAATTTATCTTTAGTTAGTCGACAATGGAGCATAATAATATCAGCGTCAGATTTATCGAGCATAGAAATAATACGATCTAAATTATCTTGATCAAAACCAGCTCTGATTTTTGCTTCGACACTGACACCTGTATCTTTAACAGCATTAACTATTGCGACAATTTTTTCAGGATCTTTTAGGAGATGAGATCCAGCACCGTTTTTCATAACTTTTGGGGCTGGACAACCAAAATTAATATTGATTGATTTGACTCCAAAGATGTTTTGAATGATTTTTGCTGCTTCTGCAAAACGTTGAGGTTCATCTTTTCCAAATAATTGAATTGATGTCATTTCAGGATCGTCAGAAATATCAGCATAGCGAAAAGTTTTTTGTGAATCACGAAGAACTCCTTCGACGCTAACCATTTCAGTTACAGTGTAACCAGCACCAAATTTACGACAAAACATTCTCATTGGTTTATGACTGTATCCAGCAAGCGGTGCTAGAATAAGATTATTTCTAGTAGAAACTTTTCCAAACTTTAAAGGCTTGATCAGAGACATTAGACATTCCCTTTTTTAATACAATAAAATTCCAAATATTCTTTTTTGTTAACGTATTTTGTATGATATACTAGTAATAGTCCAGCTCTCTTTGCAAGTAATTCTCCACTTTTTAGAGATGTTCGGAAAAACCCTTTTGTAAATGTATGAGATTCTTCTGTCGGAATACGAAAAGCAAGCATCCCTCCAGGAGCAAGCATTCTGGTAATTTTTTCAAGATAAGATAAAGGATCTGATAAGAGTTCTAATTTATCCCAAATCGTAATAATATGATAAATAGGTTTTGTTGTATAGAGAGTTTCCATAGAATCAAAAATCTGGATATTATTATCTAAAGCAATCCGACGGGCAAAGCTTGCTAATTCGACCCCCTGAGCATTAAATCCATTATGAGATGCTTCTTGTACAAAAATCCCATGATTCGCACCAATGTCTAATAGTTTATAGAAAAAACTATGAGAATTAGGAGTTGGAAGGATTTGCTTGATAATTTTGATACGTCGATGACTGTCTTCTTTTTGTTCTAAAACAGATACCTTGTAGCTTTGTTGAAGTTGTTCGTTATTAGAACCAACAATCATATCAGCATCAACAGGCTCTTTTAACCTCTCAAGGCTGTATGCATAAGCACTCTCACAGTTATTACAGCGGAAACGATTATTCTCTTCTGTTCTGAGTAAGGCTTTTTTATTATGAGATCCACATAATGGACAAAAAGCAGGTCTGTTTGTGATATGATCAGAAATATTTAGCCACCAATCAGCAAATTGAAAGTTGTCAGGTTTAGGTAATTTGAGAACTTGTGCATTTTCGACAGCATTACGGATTTGTTTTGAAGTAGAGAATAAACCAAATAAAATTTTTAATCCAGAAATATTCTGAAGATCCATTGCTTGATTCCAAGTATGAGCCACAGCAATAATTTTTCTTTGAGCTGCCATTGATTCTATTAAGGTAGATCCTGGACCACAGATGATAATATCATTTTGTTGGATATAAGGAACAAGATTGTCTACATTTGATACTACTTTGATATTAGAATATTCTTCAAGAGAATATTGACTAAGAGGTCCCTCAATCACTGTAATCATATAATGTTGATCTTTTAAAGCTTTTATAATACGCTCGACATTATTAAAAGGATCACTGCCACCAAGACTGATTAAAATATTTCGTGGATTTTTTTGCTCGGATAATTCAAAATATTCTTCTTTGATTGGTGTTTGGAATAGTTGTTTAAAGTTAGCATTTTTGACTTTTCGAGAAGGCAAAGGTGTAATAAAAACTTCTGAGCACTGACCGATAGTTGTATTATCTAATGTAACCATCGGAATTTCTAAATTATTTAAAGTAGAAATAAAACTTTTAGGCACAGAATCACAATCAACAACAATCAAATCAAAATGTTT
>JBOFDR010000045.1:0-1886 GCA_051647205.1 Brevinema sp.
TATCCATCATACTTAGAGATGGCTCTTTAATAAGAGTTTCTGGGTTAACTTGTGTGATGTCTGTCAGATTAGTTGTTATTTCTTTTTTAATACTTTCAAGATTTTGGATAGCTGTTACTAAATGGTCAATATTTCGTGCTGTTTCTTTTTCAAATAATGAAATTACAGTAGTTTTTTCTCTCAATAATTGGATATCGTTTTGTTGTTTTTTGAGTAATTCTTGATAAGTTTCTAAGAAATATAAAAAATTGGTGATATGTATGAAGGTTTGTTCTGTCATTTTACCTTGAATATCTGTAGAACTACATGTTTTGGTAGCAACTAATTCAATATTCTTAAAGTTTGTAAGAACACGATTCATAATCTCAAAAGACTCCGTAATCAAGAGATGATTTTCATCGGTAATACGTTCAAGATCAGATACTTGATTAACAGCAATTTTAATAAAGTTTTGAATACTGATTAATTTTTGAGAAATATCATCAACAGCATCGCTGGAAGCAGTAGCTAAAGCACGTACTTCATTAGACACAATAGCAAAGCCTTTACCCGCATTACCTGCATGTGCAGCTTCAAGGGCTGCATTAATAGAAAGGATGTTAGTTTGTTCTGCAATATCTTGGAGTAGTAATAAAATTTCATCAATAAATTCAGCCTCTATACCGGCAGATTTAATATTTTGGCTAATTTTATGCATTGAATCAGTAATAGACTGACTTTTTTTCATCGTATTTTCAATTTTATTCATAATTATTGTTGCATTAGATAAGCATAAAGAACATTGGCATTTAATTTCATAAGCAATCTGGATTGTATCATAGATGTTATTTGGGAGTTCCATAATATCTTTAAAATCATCGTTTAATTTTTCACGAGATGTTTGAAATGTCGAAATAACTTTAGAAATATATTGGGAAAGTTTGGTAAGACCATTAAAAGCATCTGAAGATTCATCAAATTTAGGTAATGGTTTGATAGAATAGGCTGTTTTCTTTATATCTTTTAGTGATAAATCGAGGGATTTACTAATCTTATAAGTATTTAGCCAAGAATCATTAATCTTATTAAGATACTTATTGAAATGTTCTGTGATTTTATCATTATGTTTAGAAACATTGTATGTAAAATCAGCATATTGGGATAAGTTCATTTGATGGAGATATTCTTCAAATAATTCAATGTGTTGACGTTCTATCCTCGATAAAGATAGTGTCATGAAAAATGAGTAGAAAATCATCACAGCGATCACTGTTAAAATTTTAGGTAAGTGCGTAAGTAAGTCATAAGGAGGGTAGTTATTTTGGGTATAAAATCTTATGAATGGATGTATATGAAGGGTAAGAACTACCATCATAATACCAAATAAAAATGCTGATGAAATAATTTTATTATGATAAATTTTACTTGTTTCATAAGTACAAAAACGATGTGTTTGGAAGTAACGGAACACCATAGAGTTTGATATTTCAAAAATCTTTGAAGAAATATACCATAAAGTAGTAATAAAAAGATTTTGTAAAATAATTAGTTGTATTTTTGAAAAGTGAGGTACTAGCTGTGATGGAGGGATATAATGGTTATAACTTACTAATAGTGCAATCAAAGGAGCCCAAAACATAAAATGAAATCCATAAGTTAAGTGATTTCCTGAAAATACAGAACGGGTTTCAGGAAATAAAAATAGTTTGTTTATAGGATACATGTAGTATAAAAATGAAAAAATCTGCAACAAGTGTGCTATCCCTAGACTTAAAAGTATTATAGGAAATGATAGGGATACCCCATTAATACTAGCAAGTACTTTTTGGTTTTCTAATAAGACATGCATAAATCCACTAGGTAAGTAAAATTCAAGATAACGCCATAAAAATAATAGTACAAAATTT
>JBOFDR010000046.1:0-7415 GCA_051647205.1 Brevinema sp.
CAATCTCTTTACCAGCAACATCAACTCCTAAAATTAATGGAAGCTCTGCTTGTGATTCTTGGAAAATAACACTTTCAATCTGTTCTCTTAATAAAAAGGAGTGTCGAATTTTATTAGGTACTTCAATACCAATACAGCTACGTCCTTCCACAGGACTGATAATACGAATATTAGAAGTACCTGCCTGAAGAGCGAGATCATCTTGAAGATTAAGGATAGTTCTTAATTTTAATCCAGAAGGAGGCTCCATCTCAAAACGAGTAATCGTAGGTCCTCGACTATAATCAATAACCTGCATATTAATATTAAAACTTTCATATGTATCTTCAATCATCTTCATAGTTTCTTCAATTTCACGAGTCTCCTCTTCTTTAGAAATAAAATCTGTATTTGGTTCTAAGGATTCAATATGTGGAAATTGATATTCTTTTGAGTTTAATACGTTATGTTCTTCTAGCTGATTTTCTTTAGAAGATTCATGTTCAGGATAAAGATCCTGTGTATTTTTTTGTAATTCTGGATCTTCGTCAGAAGTATCTGAAGAAATATCTGCATGAATTTCTTTGAGTTCTTTATCAAAGGATTCATCTTCTAATTCCATAAATTCCAAAGGACTCACTAAATGACCCTCAGTATTAATTTTTGGAAGTAAAGAAGCGTCATCTTTTTCTAAGTCAACAATATGAGCAAAATCTGCTTCTTTAGAATCAATATCTTTTGATTCTAAAGCTTGTTCTTCGTTTATCAAATAAGATTTTGAATCCAAATCATCTGATAAAGGTTCTTGTATTATTGAATGTAGAATCACATCATCACTATCATTCACAACAAGATCATCATCTACTATTGTTGCTTCTGTAATTTCATTTTGATTCATCATTTCCTGAATATTAGTATCTTCAACAGTAATAAGCTCATCTGTGATTAAATCTGACAGTTCTTCAAGAGCCACAGTTTCATATTCTACAGAGGAGTGTTCTGTCATATTTTCTAAATCAGATTCCTCAGGATTATCTAAAATAATCTCTTTAGTATCATCTTTTTCCAATTCTTCTGACACAATATCTAAATTTAGTTCTTCTTTATAGCTATTTTCAATATTTTGAATGGAAGGTTCAATACTATCCAAAGATAGTGATTGTTTAGGAGCTACTAAACTCTGAGGAACATCTATATTTTCATCATAATCCAAATTAGTAAAGATACTATCTTTATTAATCGTATAATGTGTAAAGGGATCTTCTTCCTCAAGATCTTCTATTTTAGTTGTTTTTTGTTCAAGAGAGACTTCATCAGAAATTATTGGTATAGGTGGTTTCTGTTCCAATATTTCATACAAAGGCTCATCAATACCCAAAGACTTATCACTAGTATGAGGAAGATCTAGATTAATTAAAGGCTCTAATTCAGGTGCTGGATATTTTTCAATATCTTTTTTTGGAGCTAATTTATTACTGTTCCATGATGGAAATGACTCTTGCCGTATAGGCAAAGGTTCTAATCGTAAAGATAAATCCGGAGAAGGTAAGTGATCTGTATCAGTAAAAATCATTAATTCTTTTTGAAGTTCTGCTGTTGATCCCGTATGTTCTTCCTCATCTGTATGGTCAGTGTTTTTATATTCTGAAATCATATCTTCAAAAGGATTTTTTTCTAAATCTACCACCTGTTCTGAAGGTGCTTTTTTTAATTCAGAGATTTCATCTTGTAGATATTTAAAAGCAACATTACTATCTATAGAAATTTGTTTTGGAATCTCCACCTCTTGAACAAGAGATTCTTGACTTTTAGAATCCTTAGTCAGATCTTGAGCAGAATTATGACTTGATAATCTAAGATTTTTAAGATCTCCTGAAAGATCTCCCATATCAAATTTTGTGTCAGCAAACTGCTCATGATATTCTTTTGCAAGCTGTTCTTGTTTTGCCTTTAGTTTTTCTCTGATTAAATCTTGTGTGTTTTTTTTTCGTTCTTGCGTACGTTGAAAGCCTTCAATCAACAGTAGTTCTGAGTCCGAGAGACTACTTTCTTCTATTAATATAGGTTCTGTATCATTTTTAATCTCGGCCAATTCCAGATCATCTGTTATTTCTGGTAAAATAATGTGTTTGTTCTGAGCTAATTCAACAGCTGGTGGAAATTTACTTTGATGTTGCAATAAAGATTCATCAATCTCGTCCAAACTTTCTTCTTCTGTATTAATAGATTCTTCATGAGAATCTTCAGAATTATCCTTTTGTTCCAATTGTTCATCATTTGTTTGATGAGAAATTATTTGATCTTCAGAAATTTCTTCTTCAAAAGTTCGATTGAAAGATAAAGGTTGAAGAAGTGGATTTTTGGTAATAGCTGAAGATTCCATCTCATCAATAGCAGTGGACAAATCTGTATGAGAGGAATAATCAACTCCATCGAGCTCAGCAATTTCATCATCTATATGCTGAGCCTTGGACACTTTATCATAAAAAGAAGAAGAACTTTGCTGACGATATGGTGATAAAAGATCTATATCTACCTCACGCAAGAAAGAAGGTTCAACTGAATGACTAAGTCTTTTTTTAGTAAGAAAAAGTGGATCTTGATTCCAATCTTCATCTTGTAGTGAATTTTTAAGAAATTCAGGTGTTGGAGGAAGAGAGACTTTTTCTTCAATATAAACATACTCATCATCTGCCCCAAATAAATTAGGATCATAATCTCCTCTAGAAATAGGAATTTGATAATCAAGATCTGCAGAAGCTCCTATTATAGGATCAATTTTTTCCTGCTTTTGAGAATGATGATTTTCAGAATTATAACTCTCTGCAAGAACAGGAGACAAAAATGGTTTTTTGGTAGTAAGTATCATTTTAGCTTTATCAATCATACGCTTAGGAATATTACTAATAGCCGATAGAGTAAGTAAAAACGATCCTAACAATACAGGTAACCAAATAATATTTGGGAATAAGGCTGACATTTTTGATGATGCGAGGGAGCCCATAATCCCACCTGAGACAAATGGATCATTTGAAAACAAGGCACAAGTAACAGCTAAAAGCATTGCTAAAGCATGAACAACTCCAAATTGTTTTAGCGTATCTTCTGGTGTAATACCAAAAAGTAAGTTTATCCCTGTTACAAAAGAATATATTGCCCAAATAATTCCACCATATCCATAAAATAAAGCAAAAGGAGCTCCGAATGTTAGACCAAAAACACCTAACAAATTTTGTGGATTGATATTGAAATTTGTACTAAAAAACATCAGGTCTGAAAAAGAAAATCCCACTAAGGATATTGACAACAAAATAGAGAATAAAATAAACATATAGGAGACAATAACTCGTATAATTCCTTTAAACATTGATATTCCTTATTTTAATAGATAAAAAAGTAAAAGTGACAAACCAACAATAAAACAATAAATCGAAAAGTAATATATTTTACCATTATTTAAAATGTTGATTAAAAATTTCAAAGACCATAATCCTATAAAAAACGCAACTACAAAACCAATCCCAAAATAATATATAGGAAGTCCTACCATTCCTTCTTTAAGGAAAGACAGTACTTCTAAAAGTAATGCCCCAAAAATTGCAACAAAAGATGCTAAGAATGATAGTTTTCCTGCAAAATAAGGTGTTGCTCCTAATAATAACGCAACAGTAATAGTAGATCCGGAACGAGAAATCCCAGGAAAAAGAGCAAAGCTTTGAGCAAGACCAACAACGAAAGCATGTTTATAGGTAAAATCGTGAAGAGTTTTATGATTTACTTTAGTAAACCTGGTCATTAAAAGAATTATTGCCGTGATTATTAACATTACAGGAACAATAATAGGATTATTGTTAGGAAGAACCCCAATGAAGTCTTTAAAATAAAATCCAATAAGTGCTGTTGGGATAGAGACAGAAATAATCAACAAAGTCCATTGAAGAGCATCTTTTTTTTGTTCAGATTCTTTTTTTTGTAAAAGATCCCCAAAACCAAGTAAAATATTAATAATATCTTGTCGAAAAAAATATACAGCAGAGCAAGCAGTTCCTGCGTGTACTACAAGAAAAAAGAGAAGTGTCTCGGGAGTCTGAAAATCAAAAAAATGAGCTATAATAGCTAAATGCCCAGAGCTAGAGACAGGTAAGAACTCTGTAATTCCTTGAATGATCGCTATTAAAATTAAGATCCACAACATAAAATTCTCCTTGAGACTCATGATACTTTGATTATAATAAGACTCTATATTGATTTTCGTAAATTATGAGAATTTTTAAAGAGTATTGAGGCACTTTTTTGAAAAAAAAAGCAAAATACAGTACAATAAAGGATAATAAGAAAAATAATCTGAATATAACCTTAGAAGTATTCCTTATTTTTCAAGGAGTTTATTGCGTGAGCACACCTAGAACTACATTTTTTTCTAAAAATGAAATTACTTGTCCTGTTTGTTCGGCAATCTTTAAAAAAGAAGAGCTACAAACAGGTCGCGGTCGCTTAAATGCTGGCAATCTAACAGAAGAACTTCATCGCCTTTATATCCCTACTCAAAAATACGGTCTTATCAATCCTCTAATTTATCCTATACTGGTATGTCCAGAATGTTATTTTGCTGGATTTCAAACTGATTTTGCACCATCAACAGACCCTAATTTTGTTAGTAATGCATCTATAGACACAGAAAATCGAAAAAAAATTATTGCTTCTGTTTTTGGAGGACAATTAAATTTTCAAGATTATCGTAATCAATTTACAGGACTAGCATCTTATTTGTTAGCATTTGCTTCTACAATACATTTCAATAAATACTCTTCTCCTACAGCAAGACGTGCATTATATTCTCTTCGTGCTGCTTGGATTGCTAAAGATCTTTTTGAAAAAAGTAACATCAACCACTTCAAAGAGCTTAGTGATGAGATGTACTACCAAGCTTACATTAATTATGATAAAGCTATTGATCTTCAAATTAAAGGGAAAGAGTCTTTTGACGGTTTCAAATGGATGGGGCCAGATATCGATACTAATTTTGGATACGATGGATTATTATACATAACTGCATACCTCTCTATCAAACATATCGATGATTTTCCTCCCTCCGAACAAATTATAAAGATAGGACAAGCAAAGCGTGTCCTATCAAAAATATTTGGTGTAGGAAAATCAAACAGAGAAAAACCAGGTGTTTTAGTTTCTCATGCTAAAAATCTTTATATCAAAGCAAATAATATTTTAAAAATATTAGAAGACGATGGAATGGATATTTCTATTGCCGAACAAATCGAAAATGAGGCAGATACCAATGAAGAATAGTTTTTTATTCTTATTACTGATGTGTTTATGTACAAATACGAGCATCTTTACTCAAGAGACCTCTCTCAGTAATATCCAAACAAGTATTGAGTCCCATGATTATGCAAAAAGCTTTTCTTTATTACAAGAAGAACTTCTCAGAACACCTAATAATACTCATGTTTATCGTCTATACGCTAAACTTTTACTCGATCTTGAAAACTACAACGAAGCATTGTCTAATATTAATCAAGCTATTTTTTTTTCACACTCAAACTCTGAAAATCATCGCATTGCAGGGAATATTTATAGAGCAATGAATGATTATACTAACTCTTCATCTTCTTATTCAAAAGCGATTAATTTAGATCCTAATAACATTAAAAGTTATCATGACTTTGCTATTCTTAATGCACAGTTTGGTTATCTTATTGATGCAAATAGGCTTTTAAATTTAGCAGAAAATTTTGATAACAATGCTTGGGAAAATCATCTGATCAAAGCAAAAATTGCTACTCAAAGAAATAAATTTGATGAAGCAAAAAAAATCCTATTTGAAGCAATAAATCTTTTTTCTGATAAAGAAGAACTAATTTTAGAGCTTGCTAATATCTATATTAAACTTAAACAGCCTAACCAAGCCATCGCTCTTTTAAAAGAAGCTAACAAAAGATTTTCTGAATCTGCAAAAAAAAATACCCTTATCGGGGATATTTTGTTTAAAAATAAAAATTATCAAGAAGCTTTAAATTTTTATCTTTCTGCTCAAAAACTCATTCCTCCTTACCTACAAAAAAATCGTACCCAAATTCTCTGGAAATTATTTAATCTATACTATATTACAGGAAATCTAAAACCTGCTGAGCAATATATTTATGATGCACTGTCAATGAATCGTAGTCATCAACTCTATCAGGCAGCTTATTACTATTTTTTATTTCAAACGACTCTTGCCTCTTCTCCAAGTAGAAAAATTGCAGGTAATCTCTTTTTAGAATTTGCATTTGAAAAGAAAAATATGGGTATTAGTTTGTACTATGTCTCTTTACTACAAAAAGCCTCTCTTCTTGATCCAATGAATATTATTGCTAAGGATCAATTATTAGAATATGCGAAGATAAAAAAAGATAATTATTTAATTAATAATATCTTACAAGAAATCTCGCAGATTGAGACAGAAAAATCAAGAATCCACAATGTGATTCTTTTTCGAAATCATCTAACTAAAACAAAGCGATTAAACATTCAGCCTACTGCAACAGTACAATTCAAGCACCTTGTATATATTGAACCTAGATATGATCTCTTGCATAAAATTCTAGGATCAGAAATCCAAAACGTTGAACAATTTTTTCCTAATATACGATCCAGTATTGAAGTGGAAGATTCATTCCTTAAAAATAGTATTTCCATATTCCAAAATAACAAAGATTATCAGATTATTAGTTCTATTAGTTTTGATCCTTTTTCCAATATCAAGATCACTAGCTATGATTATAAAGGTATGCCTATTACTAACCTAGTTCTTCCTATGTCAGAAAAAAACTTTACTGATAATGTTATCAATTATGCAAAAAAAATAAATGATCTTGTCCCTAATATTGGATTCATAAAAAAACGGCTTGGCGAAAATGCGTTTGAAGTATCTTTAGGTAAACAACATCAAATCTCAAATGACACCAAATTAACAATCTTGGATAAAAATTTCAACGCTATCTCTGAACTAACTATTACTAACACTACTGAATCACGATCGATTGGATATCTATCAGGAAACATCATAGGTATTGATCTTGTTAACACCTATATTACTGGTCGTGCTATTACCGATCGTACGAATAAACAATTTTTTGATCTCACAAGATTGGCTATTCCTACTCAAAAATAAGATTTGAGGAACATTATGTCATATCATGATAAAATATTTTTTGTTGTTGGTGCTGGAGAATTACAAATTCCTTTGATAGAGGCTGCAAAAAATCTTGGTTTGAAGGTTGTTGCTAGTGATCAAAATCCTAATGCCCTTGGTTTTCAATATGCTGATTTTCATATTATTGCTAACACCATGGATCCCAATGAAACTATTCAAAAAATAAAAGAGTTTATAGCTCAATATGGGACAATCCATGGAGTCGCAACAGCTGGAACAG
>JBOFDR010000047.1:0-3798 GCA_051647205.1 Brevinema sp.
GCTTCTATTTTTGGTGGAATTCAATGGATTAGAGCTATGAAACCTGTTTATTCTCATTTAGGCGTAAAATTTATGCCTCTTGGTGGAATTAAACCTGAAAATGTAGAAGAATATCTTGGTGAAAGCAATGTATTTGCTTGTGGTGGATCTTGGTTATGTTCTCGTGAAATCCTTGAAAAAAAGGATTGGAATGAACTAGAACGTCGCTTTAAAGAAGCTTCACAAAAAATCAAACAATAAGGACTTAATGATGAAAAAAATCGTAACTTTAGGCGAAATTATGCTTCGTCTTTCTCCTCCCCAACATCTTCGTTTTAATCAAACAAATTCTTTCGAAGCCGTATACGGTGGAGGTGAAGTTAATGTTGCAGTATCTCTTGCAAACTATGAACATAAGACTACTTTTGTTACACGCTTACCAAATCATGAGATTGGAGAAAGTGCCATCCAGTTTATCCGTAAAATGAATGTATGCACTGATGAAATTGCTCGTGGTGGAGAACGTATTGGAATCTATTTTTTAGAAAATGGAGTTTCGATGCGTCCTTCTAAAGTAGTTTATGATCGTTCTTATTCTTCTATTTCAACAGCTGATATTTCTGATTTTGATTTTGATAAGATTTTTACTGGCAAAGATTGGTTCCATTTTACAGGGATCACTCCTGCTCTTAGTAAAAAATCTGCAGAACTTACAACTTTTGCGGTGAAAAAAGCAAAAGAACATGGACTCAAAGTATCTGTGGATCTCAATTATCGCAAAAAACTTTGGACATCTGAAGAAGCTCAGGCTGTAATGATACCATTGATGAAATATGTGGACGTATGTATTGGTAACGAAGAAGATTCTGAAAAAGTACTTGGTATTAAACCTCAAGGATCAGATATTCATCAAGGAAAACTCTCCTTAGACGGATACAAACAACTTCTTAAAACTCTTGCTGAAACACATTCTTTTGAAACTGTTACTTGCTCGTTACGAGAGAGTTTTTCTGCCTCAGATAATGGTTGGTCGGGGCTAGCTTATGACGGAAAAGATTTCCACTACTCTAAACACTACGATATTCGTATTATAGATCGTGTAGGAGCTGGTGATTCTTTTGCTGGAGGATTTATTCACGGAATGATCAGCACAAATAACGCTGCTTATGCTATTGAATTTGCAACGGCAGCCTCTGCGTTAAAGCATACGATTTTCGGAGATTTTAATCTAATATCCAAAGAAGAAGTAGAAAATCTTATGGCAGGAGATGGTTCTGGACGTGTTCAGAGATAAAAGATAAAAATAGGAGATAAAAATGAATCTACCATTTAAAGTCGACCTAAAAGATCAGGTTGCTGTTGTTACTGGAGCAAGTGGTGTTTTGTGTAGTGAAATGACAAAGGCTCTTGCTCTTTGTGGAGCCAAAGTAGCTGTCTGTGGCCATACAGAATCTAAAACTAAAGCAATTATCGATGAAATCACTAAATTAGGTGAAGAAGCATTAGCTTTTAATTTTGATGTATTAAACAAAGAAGAAATAATATCAGCTAAAGATACAATTATCACAAAATGGGGGCGAATAGATCTTCTTATTAATGGAGCTGGAGGGAACTCACCTCTTGCAACTACTACGATGGAAAAATGTACCAAAGAAACCCTTACAAACAAAAAAGAAGGAGATCTGACTTTTTTTGATCTTTCGTATGATAATATGAAGTGGGTTATGGATCTAAACTTATTTGGTACCGTGCTACCTTGTCAAATTTTTGGCAAAGAAATGGTGAAAGCTCAAAAAGGAAATATCATTAATATTTCATCAATGAATGCTTTTATTCCTCTT
Source organism: Brevinema sp. (assembly GCA_051647205.1). Lineage (GTDB taxonomy): Bacteria > Spirochaetota > Brevinematia > Brevinematales > Brevinemataceae > Brevinema_A. The sequence continues at coordinate 1,821 of JBOFDR010000047.1, forward strand.
ACTAAAATTCCTATGTATAGTGCTGGAAAAGCAGCTGTTAGTAACTTTACACAGTGGCTTGCAACACATCTCGCACCTTCTGGGATTAGAGTTAATGCAATTGCTCCAGGTTTTTTTGAAACAAATCAAAATTATAAACTTCTTCATAATGAAGATGGGTCTTATTCTCCTCGAGCTCAAAAAATTATTTTGGGAACCCCAATGGCAAAATTTGGTGTAGCTCAAGATTTAATTGGATCAATCTTATATTTGGCATCAGATGAAGCTAGTGGTTTTGTTAGTGGAATTAATCTTCCTATCGATGGTGCTTATTCTGCTTATTCAGGCGTATAGGAGGTTTTTATGTATATGACTTTTCGTTGGTATGGACCAAATGATCCTATTAGTTTAGATTATATTCGTCAAATCCCTAAAATGAAAGGAATCGTTAGTTCATTACACGATGAACCTACAGGAACATTATGGGATTTAGCAAAAATTAATTCTTACAAAAAAAATATTGAAAATCATGGTCTAAATTTTAAAGTAATCGAAAGTGTTCCAGTACACGAAGATATTAAGCTTGGAAAATCGTCTCGAGATAAATATATTGAAAATTATATTGGTACGCTAAAAAATCTAGCAACAGCTGGTTTAGAAGTCGTTACTTATAATTTTATGCCAGTATTTGATTGGACACGGACCTCTCTAGACACGCCATTTTCTGACGGATCTACAGCTCTTACTTACAAGCATAAAGATATTTTAGCGATGGATCCTACTTCTCCTGATTTAACACTGCCTGCTTGGGTAAAATACAATAATGAAGAACTTCGAAGCCTATTAGATGCTTATAAATCTATAGATATAGAAGATCTTTGGAAGAATTTTGAATACTTTCTCAAAGCAATTGCTCCTGTTGCTCATGACAATCGTATCAAACTAGCATTACATCCAGATGATCCACCTTGGTCTATATTTGGATTACCCCGTATTATCACAAACAAAAAAGCTCTAGAGCGTGTTTTATCTACTGTTGATGTTCCGGAAAATGGTCTTTGTTTTTGTACAGGATCTTTAGGAATTTCTCCAGAAAATGATTGTTTAGATATGGTAAAAACTTTTGCCACCAAAAAACGTATTCATTTTGCTCATTGCCGTAATGTTTCTATTGACGATGACCATGATTTTTCTGAAGTCAAGCATACTAATGATGTAGGTATTATTGATTTTGTTAAAATTCTGAAAGCTTATAAAGATGCAGGATTTGATGGACCTATTCGCCCTGACCATGGTCGTATAATCTGGGGAGAAAAGGGATTAGCTGGCTATGGACTTTATGACAGAGCATTAGGAGCTACCTACCTTCAAGGTATCTGGGACGCACTTTAATAAATAATTAGGATGATGCTATGAAAACATTTATTACAGATGATTTTCTTCTTAAGAATAAGTTTGCTAAACGTCTTTATCATGATTATGCAAAAAATATGCCTATAATTGATTATCATTGTCACTTATCTACAAAAGAAATCGCCGAAGACAAACACTACCGTTCAATTACAGAAATGTGGCTAGATGAAGATCATTACAAATGGCGTGCCATTCGTTCTGCTGGTTATTGTGAAGAAGATATCACTGGACATATCGGCGACCCATACTACGACAAAACTCGTTTTGATGTATGGGCAAATGTGATCCCTCAAACACTAGGAAATCCACTATATCATTGGACACATTTAGAACTACTTCGCTATTTTAATATTAAAGAGCTATTAACACCAGATACGGCAACAAAAATCTATGATAAAACTAATAAAAAAATCTCAGAACCAGACTTTTCTGCACGTTCCTTGATTCAAAAATTTCAAGTGAAATTCATTGGTACCACAGACGATCCGATTGATACTTTAGAATACCATGAAATAATTGCAAAAGATAATTTTTCTTGTCAAGTTACTCCCTCTTGGCGTCCTGATAAAATCATTAAAATTGATCA
>JBOFDR010000048.1:0-1934 GCA_051647205.1 Brevinema sp.
AACTTATTATAACAAACTACGAACCACCAAAAGAAACAACTCTTTATGATTGAAAAAAACAAAGCACAATAAATCTAAAAACGCCCTATTAAAGGGCGTTTTATTTTTCGACTTTTTATCTTCTGCAAAACTAAACTTCTTTTTTCTGCAAAATCAAACTTCGCATGACATTAATACTCCTTTCTTAGATAATATAATCATATATACTTTTTACGGAATTTTCAAGAATTTAATTAGAAATTTTTACAGAAAAACACCTCTTTTCCGTTGTCTTTTGCTCTTTTTATGTGGATAATTATACATAACTAGGAGTAAAAGTACGATGTTAAAAGAATTTAAGAGTTTATTAGAGATCGTAGAATCCTTCAAAACAGAACAGGATTGTCAAGATTATTTTTCTTTTATTCGTTGGGGAGATAAACTTTGTTGTCCTTATTGTAATTCAGATAAAGTTTATAAACTATCAAAAGGTGGGTATAAATGTGTTAGTTGTGATAGAATGTACACTGTTAAGATAGGAACAATATTTGAAAACTCTAAACTACCTTTAAAGAAATGGTTTATCGCTATTTTCCTTTTATCCACAACTAAAAAAGGTATTTCTTCAATTCAGCTATCTAAAGAAATAGGCGTAACACAAAAGACTGCTTGGTATGTTATGCATAGAATTAGAGAAGCAGTTGCTCAAACTAACGAAATGCTTGCCGGTGTAGTTGAAGTTGATGAAACTTATATTGGTGGAAAAGAAAAAAATAAGCATGCAAATAAACGATTAAAACATGGAAGAGGTGCTAGTGGAAAAACTGCTGTCCTTGGTATGGTAGAAAGAGGTGGAAGTGTGAAAGCTTTTCATATTCCAAACACAAAAGCCGATACTTTAGAAAAACATATTTTTGACAATGTTAACAGAGGTGCTCTAGTACTTACAGATGAGCATAAAGGGTATTCTCGTTTAGATTATGCTCACGATGTAGTTAGCCATAGCAAAGTGGAGTATGTTCGTGGTTCAGTTCATACGAACACTATTGAAGGATTTTGGGCAAGTATCAAGAGAAGTATTATTGGTATCTATCATACAGTAAGTACAAAGCATATTGGTAAGTATCTTAGTGAATGGACCTATCGCTACAATTTTAGAAAAATCCCACCATGTCATATATTACATAATATTCTTTATAGATGTGTAGGCAAACGATTAATGTATATTGAACTAATAGGAGAGAAAAGTGAAGGAGCAAGAAAAGATCAAGATTGATAAGAGTTTTAACGAAACACTCAGAGCTCTTTCTTCTTTTAATCCTAATAAAAAGAAGAAAGAAGAAACTCCGTTAAGCAAGAAAAAGAAATAACTCCCTAACTGGGAGTTATTTCTTTATTCTTCTATTCTAAAGTCCTTAGCTTCTTGTATTGCCTGCTCAGTAGAGAAAGCCATTCCAAAACTAAAAGTGTCGTTGGTACTTTGTTTCACTTTCAAAGCTAGGAAAATTGTAGGATCTTTTTCACCTAATTCAACAGCTATCCTTTCTGCTTCTCCTAGATTAAGGAAGATAGCACCTTTCCTCATATCACCTCTATAAATAGCCATATTATCTTCGATTTTATCAAAATAAAAGGGAGGAAATCCAAAATTTATTGTTGGACTTGTCAAACAGACAGTTCTTCCATTCTCAGAAAATTCTAAAAATCCATACGATTTTCCAGGATTCGGATCTATAGTTTGTTCAGACACAAAGAGAAGAAAATCACTCTCTTCTTTTGATTGAGAGTAGCTATTACCAGTTATGAATACGATAATAAATAAAAAGATAATTTTTCTCATTATGTTAACCTAATCTGCAGACTGAACAGTTGAACTGTTGTTATTTGCTTTAGTTGCACCAACACCATCAGCTATCATCCATAATACAGCAACAACAATAGCTCCAATAGAAATA
>JBOFDR010000049.1:0-1749 GCA_051647205.1 Brevinema sp.
CACATGGCTCTAGTGGCTGGTAAATTATATAAAACATAAAGGAAAATAAAAAATGAAAAAATATATTTTAATTTTAACCATGGTACTAACGACATTATCCTGTCGATTAGAAGAGCGACCTGCATCTGTTAATTATCCATCTATGTATCTCATGATAGACAATCCTACTGAAAGAATGTTATATGGCTCATGGAAATTAAACGGTTGTCCTTTAACAGTAACAAAATATTATATGGATTCAGTTTTAGGAAAAAGAGAAGCTCAGATATCTGATAATAAAGTTTATCCTGCATATATCGAACAATCTTTTGAGATTGTGACAAACTTTTTTCAGCCGGGTCTTCATCTTTATAGAAGATATAGTGATAGTGTTTCTATACCTACTACTCTAAAGTTTTTAGATGCAAATACTTATGAAATGAGACTACTAAAATATGATAGCAGTAAGCCTATGCAAGAATGGGAGATTCATAAGGATGCCTCGATCATGAAGAGACAAAAATAAATAAAAGATAAACAGAATGAGAATCATAAGTTTAATGATTTTTCTGGTACCTATAAGCATTTTCTGAGGGCATCAGCATCAAGTATTCTTATCTTTGGGTGGTGGACAAAGTACAGAAATGCTGGATACTAGGGATAATATTTATTGTGTGGGATCGTTTGTCTCTGGGATTGGATATCGGTATCAGTATGTTTTTGACAATAGGTTTGGTCAATTTTTATCTATAAATTTTGGATTAGGGGGAGGAGCAATCTTCCCTCGTTCTGTATCCAAAGCAAATATCGTTGATGAGAATTCCTTTTTGGATTTGGAAATAGGGATAGGATATGGCTTATCTTTTGGAGAAAAAATCCAACACCAAGTATCTTTATTAGGATTTTTTCTCTTACCAAAATTTGTTGGTTTGATGAATAAGAATAATTATACAGTCATTGGAGATACCGAATTACAATGGTTTGACGGCTTTTATATGCCTTTTTTTGTGGGGATTGCATTACCGACTTATCGGTTTGTGATTCCTCATTTTTTTATAGGGTTTTCACATCGGATTAATGTGCTGGTTGCTGGGCAAAAAAATATTTTTATGCCTGATCAACACTTAATTTTAAGTGGAGTGGGGTACGAATTTCGTTTAGAGATTGGTTGGAACTATGCGAAGAATATACAAAATAATGACAATAAGGGTTTGATGACAACAAAGTTATTTATGACGGAGAGAGGTCAAAGACTTACTATTTCATTGTTTGCGAAGATGAGGCAGGAAGATACGAAAACTATCAAGGTAGAATTTTTTGCTATAAGAGAGGGAGATGAATCTCGAGATTTGGTCGGATACGCCTCGGAGATTCCTGTATTTAATGAGCAAGCACAGTTCACCAAACATTGGAGTAAACAAAATGGCTACACTCATATTGAAGCAAAAATTTATGAATTGAATGCTTCTGGTGAAATGATAGGCAATCATCAGGTGAGAGAAGAACTATGAAAAAAGTAATGTTATTATTTATGTTATTGACGAGTTGTGAGATTAGAAGAGAGCAAGTTAAGTTAGGAGCAAGCTGGACAAGAATTGACGAAAATAGTTTTGTACCAAGACGTAATTTTGGTGTGGCTGTTATTAATGAGAAGATTGTTGTTATTGGTGGATATATTTTAAAAAATGGTCGGGAAGAGCTTGCAAATGATGTTTGGATTAGTGAAGACCAAGGAAAGAATTGGCAAGAAATCAAGACAAATACTACTAG
>JBOFDR010000050.1:0-1774 GCA_051647205.1 Brevinema sp.
CCTAAAACTTTTTCAGCTAGTACTAGAGTTAGTAATATGACTTATGTGGTTTCTACAGAAGCAGAAAAAAATCAACTAATCTCAAATATCAATACATTTTCAGGTCACTATTCAAATTTTTCAGGAAATCTGACAGTTGAATCTATCAATGAAGAAAAAATCACTCAAACAAGTTTATTTGTATTAAAAAATTTCTCTCAAGAAATAGGCACCCAAACATTTAATTATGAAGGCTTAGAGTTATCGCCTATTATTCACAAAATCTTAGATCCAACTATTGAAGAAAATAAAGATCCAAAAGCATATAAACAAAAAATTTCTAATTTTTTAGATTCTTATGGATATTTTTATGTGTCTGCCTATACCTTGTATGGGAATTTATCTGCTACTTGGTCAATTGAAACTGAATCCATTCAGACTAAAAATAAGTTGAGTATAGATTTAGGAGCAAAAATTTCTTCTGGTAAATTTAGTTTTGAAGATGTAAATAAATTTATTAATGAAACAACATCTTCATATTTCGAGGCTAGTACTAGATTTACGTCTCAAGGGGTTGGTGTATTAGGAAATACACAGACTATTGAACAAATTGATGAGATCAGTAAAGATTTTACATCAAATATTACAGAAGAGTCAGCTGCTATTTCTAAAGTCTATATCTCTCCGTGGATCACGCTTCCTCAAGTTACAGATTATTTATTACTAATTACTGATAAACAACTACACGATGAAATTAAAGCATTATTTAATGGAACTAATTTAACTCAAGATATTTGGGACCGTTCTTTTAGTGTTTTAGCAGAACTAAAAAGTATGGATACTTTAATTTCAGATTCAGTTAATGATCCTTACAACAATCTTTTTTGGGGATCTTTAGTAGACTATAATACGTTACCAATTAAAGAAATACAGAATAAACAATCACGAATCAGAGAATTTATTGATATATTTAGTAAATTTGAGGCCAGTACTTTTGGTCAGCAATTCCAAGAATTTCAAAACAAACACCTATCAGAATGGAGTGAAATAAAAGATGAATTAAGAATTTTATCTACTCCTTCAGTTTTTTCTGGCATCATGTCATCAGGATTTTTTGAAGGAGATGATGATCCTACTCAATCTAAAATATATAAAGGTGTAGAGCAAACATTAAACTTTGATCTACAAAAAGTAAGTTTAAATACAGAGTTAATGGCTACTCCTATATCTAGTTATTATTTACCTGTAATATTTACTAATGTATGGACACAAGGAGTGGTCAAATTTGTTAAAAATCCTGTTTCTTCAAAAACTGTTAATCCTTTTTCTATTTTAATAGAGTGTAGAACTTCTTGGACATTACATACTGACTGGGAAGTTAAAATTGGAAATGCACTATACTATTCTGATAGAGCGACTGTAGAAGGTAATGCTAATGATCTCAATAAATACGCAGGTTATAGTTGTTTCTCTATAGCCAGAATTTCTTTGAAAAAAATATAATTTTATTTTCTTTAAGATAAAGTAGAACTATAAAAACACTAGTTGTTATATAAAATTTGTTTTGTCAAAAAAATAAAACGCCTATTGTAAGGGCGTTTTATTTGATTAAAAGGATTATTTTAAAAATGGACTATTTACACAATAAAAATCTATAAATTAAAAATATAACATTTTTTTTATTGTGTTCTTTTAAAAATACATTATAATTTATAGATCTTGTATCAAGATGGAATAATAACAATATTAGATTAATGTCTTATTAACAGAGTCGGCTTTTATAAATATTTATTTT
>JBOFDR010000051.1:0-3560 GCA_051647205.1 Brevinema sp.
TTGCTGGGATAGAATGCTCGACAATCTGACAAAAAATACATTGATTCATATGTCACCTCACTAAATTCTTATCCTAACAAAGGTGTGATTTCATCACCTCCTTCACGACGTACATATTATTATAGTATATTTTCACTAAAAAATCAAGAGAACTAGGTATTAAAAAAAGAAATAAAAATAAAATTTGAAAAATAAAAAAATCTTGACATGTTTGCAAGTTTGATTAATAATATAATTAATATTATATTTCATTTAAGAAGTGTCTTTGAATTTGGAGGAAATATGCCTTTTAAAAATAATGGAATTAATGATATGAGTTGGAATGCTTTGGATAATGATTGGGACAATGAAAACCCTTGGCTTGATCATGAAGATGATACAGAAAATGAGTGGGATCGCGAGGAAGATGATGATTGGGATGACCTTAAAGATTTTGTTGATTTTGATGATGACGAGGAATAGATCATTTTTATCTTTATAATTTTAAAATAAAAAAAGGAAATATAATGCTTCCTTTGTGTTTGTTTTATTGTTTAATATTCTCGATTCCATAAATAATTAATAAGATCTTCCCATATAATATGATAATCTATAGAAATAGGTAACTCTCTTAAAAGATATAGTCCATCTTGATGGTATTCGTTGAGAAGCATTGCTATTTCTTTTTTTGTTTTTGAATTTTGATAATGCTCTTGAATGATTTGAATCCCTTGATCTTGACCAAAATATTTTCTCAAATGAGGAAATTCTTCACATAATTTTAAACGAATCAAAGTTTTTTTGTTTTCACGAATATCACCACCTGAAGGTTTTTTGGTAATTTCATAAGGTAAAAAGTTTAATTCATCATCATGAATTTGAAATAAATATCCAAAAATCACACCTAGTTTTTGAATAATTTGCTTGATATTTTCTTCTTGATCTGAGAGAATAGCTCCAGCCATAAACGGCAATACAAAAGTATAATGAGCGGTTTTATATTCCATAATAGAAAGAATATCTTTTTGATAAAGCTCACCCTCAAAATCTGATTGTTCAATTTCAAAGGCTTGCCCTAGCGCTGTAAAGCTAAGCTCTTTAGAAAAAAGGGTCACAAGTTCTGAAGAAAAAGAAATCTCTGAAAATAAAGAAAAAATCGCTAAATCTCCAAGACATAAAGCAAGTGATTTTCCTGTGTTTTCAGAGATTTTGCCCTGCTCATAAAACAACTTGTGCATAGCTGCTTTACCTCTGCGAATATCATCATTATCCATAATATCATCATGAATTAAAAGAGCCGATTGTGCAATTTCGATGGCTCCAGCAACTTTATTTATAGATAGATTGTCACGCATCCCAAAAGATTCTGCCACTAAAAAAACAAAAACACCTCTTAATAATTTGCCTCGAGAAGTAAATTCAGAAAGGCGATCCCCAAATAATTTTGCATTAGGGAGAGATATTTTAGTTAATTCATAGCATTGCCGTTGAATTTCAGAAAGTAGTTGAGGTTTTAACTGATCAGCATATTCAAAAAAAGTCATTAGGGGTTTTCCTTATAATGAGTAATTTTCAAGATAATCTACAATTTCTTGCTCAATAAATTTAGGTGTTGATGTAGAAGAAACAACTAAAACTCTATTAATTCCATCCCAAGCATTTTTAATTTCTTTCAAATGATGAAGATTTTGAGTAAACAGCACAGTATCATCTTTTTTTAACATTTGGTAGAGTTTTTTAGAATTAGAACTATGAGAATCTCCAATAACAATCGTAAAATCTACCATTTCTTGTAAGGTTAAAGATTCTTTTTCTTTATTTTCAGTAACAGGACAAATAGTATCTTTGATCTCAAGTGGATACTTTGTAATATGTAATTGTAATTGAGTACAAAGAAGCTCAAAAAAAGGACGAGAGTGTGTTGTTTGAGAAATAATAAATATTTTTTTCGTATTATTAGGAATAATCTCTTGATAATTCTGTAAAAAAAGATCAAGGTCATCTTGTTTTTCAATAACATAGTAATTAGCAGCGTAACTTACTAAACCTTGTACCTCGGCATGGTCTTCTTTTCCAGAAATCACAACAAAAGCTCCTTCCAATGTTGCTTTTTCGACATGTTTTTGTACACGCTTTACAATCGGACAAGTCAAATCTTTTAAAACAAATTTTTGTGCCAAAGATTTTTCCTCGTGTTGAGAAATACCGTGAGTACGAATTACTAAAGTATCACCAGTATTTAAAGTGTCTGTTTCTACAGCTTTAATATTATGCTCTTTAAGCATAGATATATAATTTTGGTTATGAATAAGAGGTCCATGGAGATTAACTTGATTCTGCTCTTTTTTTAAGGCAAAAACTCCATCTTCAGCTCTCTTCACACCAGGACAAAATCCTGAAGTTTTTGGGATAATAACTTCCACAACTTCCTCCTAATTTTTAATGGTTAGTAGTATCAGTTAATTGAACAATTTCAACAGAGGCAATAGAACAAAATTCTTTAGAATATTCATTAGAGCGATCATAACTATCTTTATAAACAATACGTGAAATCCCTGCTGCCACACAAGATTTGGTACAATTATGACAAGGTTGAAGGGTTACATAAATCGTACTTCCTTCAATAGCAATACCTGTTCGAGCTGCCCATAGAATAGCATTCATTTCTGCATGAACAGTTGTGTTTTCAGAAAAAATATGGTGATCTTCTCTTGTAGTAGGATCTCCACAAAAATAATCAGGACAATCTTCGGGGAAACCAGCGGGTGTTCCATTATAACCATGGGAAATAATCCTATCATCTTTTACAATCACAGCACCTACTTGAAAATAAGTACACTTTGATGCAGACGCTGTAACCTCTGCATGTCTCATAAAATAGATATCTTTATTTTGATACATGATGTTTCTCCTTAATTATTGATAAACTGTAAAAAAGCTTATAAAAAAACTCTATTCGATGACACACATCCAAATAGAGTTTTCATATATATTGGGCGATAACGGATTCGAACCATTGACCCCCTGCGTGTCGAGCAGGTGCTCTAACCAACTGAGCTAATCACCCTGAATTTAATTCTAGATATTATAGCATATTTGAAGAAATAATTCAAGTATTTTTATTTTTTCAAACGAATATAATTTTTAAAGATCTGATACCATATAACCGAAATATAAAAATATAGATAAAACATCTATATAATTTAGGTGAAATAGATATCTTTTTATCTATTGATTTTATTATAAAAATCTATTATAATAAATCAAAAGGATATACAATAAGTTAATCTCTCTATATATTATAGGATTTTCGAGTTGTAATAAAATAATAATTATTTCACAAAGTACCTAAAAATTATTTTTTAAAAATTAAAATAGAAATAACAACTTGGAGATTTTTATGAAAGTATCAAAACGTATTTTTCCTTTCCTACTCTTTTTTGTCATGGTTGCTTGTCAGGCAGAGAAGAAAACCGTTCAAGAAGCTTTTAAAAAAGTTGCACCTCCAATCCTCACTAATCCTCATAATGCATCATTTAAAAATAATGCAACAGGTATTTATACACTAACAGATACTAGAA
>JBOFDR010000052.1:0-17713 GCA_051647205.1 Brevinema sp.
GCATCTTATTCTATTAATACACATTTTAAAGAAACTATTAATATGTTATATGGTCAATCATTGTTTACTTTAAATATTTTTGATACTAGAAATTCTCTTCTTAACGAAACTATGAATGATAATATTATCATCAGTAGAAATTTTCCAAACAAACTAAAAATCGAAGTGATTGAGAAAAAACCGATTGTAATTATCAAATCAGATAACAAAGAATATATTGTAGACCGTAAAGGAACAATACTACCAATTATGCTAAGCAATCTCCCAACTATGCGAGTAGATTTTGGAATTATTTTCAATAAAAATCAAATTTCTGACGAATATCTTATTCAGATGTTAGAAGCTTTAGAACAATCATACATTGATTCTCTAGATTCTATTCATATCAGTAAAAATCGTGAGACTAGTTTTCGTCTAAAAGGATTAAGCTCTGAATTTTTAATTTCTAAAAGAATTTTAACTCCTGATTTTATTAAAAAAGCAGCTCTTATTGTTGATGCAATCACTAATAAAAAAATCCAAGCACCTAAGCAGATTGATATCCATAACCATGAAAAAAATGCAGTAGGATTTTTTTAAATAGTTTAAAAGATTTGAAAAGTATTTAAAAATTATTCAAGAAAAATCTCTTACTTATGAATAAAGGAAGGAACGTGAATTCAAGATACCAAAATCAAAAATCATCTCCTGCAATTGCTGGATTAGATATGGGCTCACATCGAATAAACGTTGTTATTGCAAAAAATAACAGTAATGGATACCCTGAGATCCTTGGAGCATCGAGTGTTGTTTCAAGAGGAATTAGAAAAGGTGTTGTAATTAATTTAGAACATGCAGCTATGGCAACCACTGCTGCTATTGAACAAGCCGAATTACAAGCCGGTGTTACTGTAGATTCTGTTTTACTCGGTGTTTCTGGAGGTCATATTGCATCAACTTCTAGCCAAGGATTAATTGCTGTTCCTAATAATAGAGAAATCACTCTCGATGATGTTCAACGTGTTATTGAAGCTGCGACTACTGTAATTATTCCTCCAGATAGAGAGATTATCCACGTACTACCAGAAGAATTCTCTGTAGATAGCGAAAAAGGAATCAAAGATCCTGTTGGGATGATCGGATCTCGATTAGAAGTAAAAGTACATATTATTACTGTTGCTGCAACATCTGTAAATAACCTCATTAAAAGTGTTTATAAAGCAGGATTTAATACTAGTGATATCTTCTTAAAATCATTAGCAGCAACTCATGCTATCTTAAATGAAGAAGAAAAAGAAGAAGGATGTGTTCTTGTTGATATTGGAGCTGGAACAACGGATTTTGTAGTCTTCCTTGATGGAGGAATGAAACATAACGGTCAACTATCCATTGGTGGCGGACATGTCACTAATGATATTTCATACGGTCTTAAAACTACTACACATATTGCAGAACATATCAAATGTGCTTACGGATCAGCTATTGCTGAAAAGATCAATATACAAGATCAATTTGAAATGCCAAACCCAAGTGGACGAAGTGATCGAATCGAAAGTACTCGTTTGCTCGTAGAAATTATCCAACCTCGCCTAGAAGAAATTCTGTTTTTAGTGAATGAAGATCTAGAAAAAACAGGACTAAAACCATATCTTTCAAGTGGTGTTGTTCTAACCGGTGGTGTTGCGTGTACTGAAAATATTGATAATCTTGCAATGCAAGTATTTCAATTACCTGTACGTATTGGAACCCCTTCTCAGGTGAGAGGGCTAAACGAATCAGTAAGAAATCCCGTGTTGTCTACAGCCACAGGATTAGCTCTTTATGGACTACGAAATAAACCAAAACATGGCACTATGACTGACGTAGATGATGATAAGAATTTTCAAAATATTGTTCATCGGATTCAAGATTGGTTTAATGAATTTTTCTAAAATTATGTTATTACTCTAAATAAAAAGAGCTAATTTCCGATATATTCCATAAGATCTTGTTTATAACAAGATTAATAAACAAACAATCCATCATCGATACGATATTTCATGGAGGAACAATGTCTTACTTTGAAGAATTATGGAGTGCTGGTAGAGAACAAGATCATCCTGAAGATCACCACAGTGGTAATGAAGAATCTGAATCTCATATTCTTCCCCAAACTTCATCTATTGCTAACGAAATATTTTTCTCACCTAATAACTTACCTGAATTCTCTAAACCACTAGCTGTCGAAAATCATATTATTAATGAAACATTATTTGAAGCTAAAAAAGAAGAATTTGCTGATATCGAACTTGGTGGTAATTTGAAAGTTCTTGGTGTTGGTGGAGCTGGATGTAATGCTATCAATCGTATGATTGAAGATCATGTATCTGGTGTTGATTTTATTGCTATTAATACTGATGTTCAAGTACTGAAAAAATCTTTTGCGAAAAAAAGAATCGCCATTGGGCATAAAATCACCAAAGGTCTTGGTGCTGGTGCAAAACCTGAAATTGGTGAAAAAGCTGCCATTGAAAGCTCTGAAGAAATTCGCAACTCTCTCAAAAATACGGATATGGTCTTTATTACTGCAGGAATGGGTGGAGGCACAGGAACAGGTGCTGCACCTGTTATTGCTCAAGTAGCTAAAGAAGCTGGATGTTTGGTGGTTGCTGTAGTGACACTACCCTTTTCTTTTGAAGGGTCTAAACGTCAAAAAACAGCTCTTGAAGGAATTGATAAATTAAAAGATCATGTAGATACCATGCTTGTGATCTCTAACTCCCGTATTTTTGAAATTGTTGAAAAAAACACCTCTGTAAAAGATGCTTTCAAAAAAATTGATGAAGTTCTTAAGCAAGCTGTTCAAGGAATTGCTGGAATCATCAGTGAAACAGCTATTATTAATGTCGATTTTAATGATGTCAAAACAATCTTAGCAAACCGTGGTGAAGCAATTATGGGGATTGGTCAGGCTAAAGGAGATGGTCGAGCTCTTAAAGCTGCTGAAGAAGCTTTGGCGAACCCCCTTATCGAAAATAACACTTTCCGTCAAGCTGGTGCAATGGTTGCTAAAATCATTGGTGGTTCCGACTTTGATATGAAAGAATTCCATGAAGCAGCTCAAGCTATTTCGACTTTTTGTCGGGAAGATGCTGAAATTATTATGGGTCTTGATTTTGATGATTCACTTCATGATCAGGTTCGGATTATTATTGTTGCTACAGATCTTATTCGTGATACTCAAGCACAATCAAAAAAACAAACTCATTCTAATGAAATTCAGGAACCTCAAGCTCATATACCTATAAGACAAGAAAAAGATTTCCCTCTATTCACACAACAAGATATTGAAAAACGATTACACGCACATCAGCAAGAAACTCACTATCTTGATCATGATGAAGATTGGGGACTACGTGTTGCAAAACCTCAAAATAGTTTCCCTCAACAAGAATCTTTTGATGAAAGACGTAGCATTGATTTTAGTGTACGAAAAGAAGATCCTCGTAGTTATGAAGAATTTGATTCTAATACTTCTAGACGAACAGTTTCTGCTGCACCAAATATTGCCTCAGATTTGGATACACCTGCATTTTTACGTAGAAGAAAACGCATCATCAGTAATAATAACTAAAATATAATACCGTTTTCAAAACGGTATTATTGCTATTAAGGATAATTATGAAAAAGCTACTGTCTCTTTTCTCATGCTTTTTTCTTGCCACTTGTGGTCAAATAGAAACCATGAAATACGAAAAAATCTTTCGTGCACCCCTTGGTCTTGAAAAAAATCAAATTGGAAGTAATATCCCTGTTTTAAAAGCTTATAAGAATAGACAAGGATTAACAGATTCTTTTTTGATTGATACTCCCAAATTAATTATTCGTAATAAAAAAATATACATTCCTGACACCTATAATAAACGAATTTCTGTCTTTAAAATAAATTATAGTGATTCTATAGAATTATTATTAAGTATTCCTAACAAAGGAACTAACTATGAATTTGCAAGACCTTATGATTTATATGTTGATCGAAATGAAAATATATTTGTTCTAGGGTCTATAAATGATTTTGAATCTTATGAAGTACAAAATTACTCTAATGTTAGTCCGAATGTGGCAGAATATGATAAATTTCAAAAAACTATTAGCTTAATCCCTACAAATAATTTTTATATTTATAAATTTTCTCCTAAAGGAGAATTGTTGCTCAGATTCGGTCTCAACAACAAACCTCTCCCATATCCTACAAGTTTAAGTGGGGATAATTTTAATAATTTATATGTCTATGTAAATAAATATAATACTAATAATGATCAAACGTACTTCTCTATTTATCGTTATAATAGTTTAACAGGAAATTTAAATTTTAATTTTAATAGCCAAAATATCAATGTTTCTACAAATATTACAGGCACAAACTACAAAGGTTCGATCCTATCTGTTAAAAATTTTATCCATGACGAACAGCTTTTGGTACTTACAGAATACCAACCTACTACTGATGATAAAGGACAATCTATCCCATCTGTTATCGACAATGTTTGGTCATCTGTAAATGTTTATTCAATATTAGAAAACAATTTTACCTCGACAGTATTCAAAACACATAATATGACAGAAGATATTTTGGGAGTTGATCTAAAAGGACGTATTATTTTTCAAAGTTATAACATAGAAGATGATAATCTTAGAATCAGATTTTTAGATACTAGTTCCCAAAATGACAAAATCTTTTATGCTCCTTTACACTCCTCTTATTATATTTTGAATAATTATTTTATAGATTTTCAAGGTAATCTTTATAATTATATTATTGATCGTCAAAGTGACTTAATTCTTTTGAAGTGGTTTGAAGGAAAAAAAGATAAGGATGGCGAATGATTATCTGTGGTATTGATCCTGGTTATGACAGAGCTGGTTATGCTTTTTTAGAAATAAATTCAAATGGTGTCAAACCACTTTCTTATGGTCTTATTTCAACAACTAAAGAAAAGAAGCTCCAAGAACGATTGCTCGAGGTAGGAAATGATTTTGAGCAATTATTTCAGATTTATAAGCCATCTCATTTGTACATCGAAAAATTATTCATGGGAAGAAATACTTCGACCGTTCTCTCAGTGGCAGAAGCACGAGGAATTATTAAATATTTAGCAACAAAAAATAGTATTTCTATTCATGAAATACCGCCTTCTAGCATCAAAAAAGCAGTGACAGGCTATGGTTCTGCTCAAAAAAATCAAATGATCCAAGCAATCACTTTTTTACTCAAATTATCAGAACCACCTAGACCTGATGATGTTGCAGATGCTTTATCTATTGCATTTTGTGGATATTTAAAACTCTCTTAAACATAAATATTATAAATTAGCGAGGATATGATAATGAATAAAAAAAATATATTTTCTTTCATTGCTGGTGTTATTATTTTATCAGCAAGTCTTGGTTTTTTCAATATATTACAAGCACAAAAACAAAGTTTAGATATTTCAACAGTCAATGAAAAAGTTGAAAACATGTCCGAGCTTAAATCAGTACTCTCTCTTCAATCTACTCTTCGAGAAATATCAAAAACAATCACCCCTGGCGTTGTCAGTATTAGTGTAGAAGGTACTGTTACTCGTTCTTCTTACCAAGATCCACTCTTTCAATTTTTCTTTGGTAATAATGAACATCTTCAACGAAAATATAGCACTGCAGGTTCTGGATTTATTATTACTCCTGATGGCTATTTATTTTCTAATTGGCACGTCGTCGAAAACGCAAATTCTATCAAAGTAACTCTTTTTGATGGACGAGAATTTGATGCAAAATTAATTGGTGCAGATACAGAGCTTGATGTAGCTTTACTAAAAATCCATGAGACAGATCTTCCTGTAGTTCCTATAGGTAATTCTGATGAAACAGAAGTCGGTGATTTAGTAATAGCAATAGGAAATCCCTTTGGGCTATCAGGTACTTTTACTTTCGGTGCGATTAGTGGTGTTGGAAGAGAAGGATTTTTCCCAGGACTTCAACGTTTTTTACAGTCTGATGTTGCCGTTAACCCAGGAAATTCTGGAGGTCCACTTATTAATATCAAAGGTCAAGCAATTGGTATTAACACTGCCATCAGATCTCAGAGTGGTGGCTATGAAGGAATTAGTTTTGCTCTACCTATCAACACAGCTAAAAACATTGCTGAACAGTTATTCTCTTCTGGTACTATAGAACGTGGATTCTTAGGGATTGTACCTCAAGAATTAGATACCCTAACACGAAAATCACTCAATCTAGCAACAAATGAAGGCGTTGTTGCATCATCCCTCGAATTAGAAGGACCTGCTGGTAAAAGTGGTTTAAAGCAAGGTGATATCATCACCAAAATTGATGGAGTAACTATTAGCACCCCTTCTCAATTAACAGAAATGATTGCAACTAAAGCACCTAGTAGCTCTGTAGAAATTGAAATACTTCGAGATAATACGCGAAGCTCAATTGTTGTAATGCTTGGAAAACGCCCGTCTAATATTATTAAAATGGAAAATGAATCCGATGCCAAATCATCAGATACTTCCTCAATAATTGAATTACACGGTATCTCTTTTGCTCAGGCAACAGCTCGAGAACTCAAACATAATGGAGCAGAGTCAGGAGTTGTAGTAAAAAAAATATCTCCAAATAGTCCTCTATCATTTATTTTATCTTCTGGAGATGTTATTTCTAAGATTAATAATTACCCAATAAGTAGTATTTCTTCCTTAGAGCAGGCACTCCCTCAGCTTCAAAATAGTAGACGCTTTACTTTTGCAATTTATAAAGGAGGCTACCTTGTTTATCGAAGTATCGAATTTTAAGCTAGGCTTTCTTATAATTCATCAAAAATACTATTGTTTAAATAACCACATTTAATATAACTATATTTCATTACGGAGATTGCTTTGAGAGTATTACCATACGCATTATTTTCTGTGGTATTCATGCCACATTTAGGATGGGGGCTAGAGCCTTCTGAAATAGCTCAAAATCTAGGTATTTTAACTATTTTAGCACCAGCTGTTGCTATTATGCTAGCCCTAAAAACAAAGCAAGTATATTTTTCACTGTTTATTGGTATGTGGGTAGGAGCTTTTTTACTTGCTTTTGTTGATGGATTTCAATTTCAGGATCTATATACGAGTTTTGATAAAATGATTAATACTATGATATCCGTACTCAGTAACAGTTGGAATATGTCAATCATCGCACAAGTAATCACTATTGGTGGTTTGATTGGAATTATTGGTAAAAATGGTGGATCTTACGCTGTTGCTAGTGCGATATCCAAAAAAGCTAAGAATGCAGTTTCTGCACAATTATTAACTTGTTTTACTGCATTGTTTATTTTCTTTGATGATTATGCAAACTGCTTGATCACTGGTCCTGTCATGAGACCCGTGACAGATAAACTTAAAGTATCACGTGAAAAATTATCATTTATCATTGATGCAACAGCAGCACCTATTGCTGGCATAGCATTGATCTCTACATGGATTGGATATGAACTAGGGGTTATTCGTGATTCCTATAGTCTTGCTGGAGTAGTAGACCCTAATACCTATGGAATATTTATCCAAACAATCCCTTATCGATTTTATAATATTTTGATGCTTGGATTTGTTATTCTTGTAGCATCGATGAAAAGAGATTTTGGTCCTATGCTTAAAGCAGAGCAACGTGCACGTCAAACTGGTGTCACTGCTCGACCAGATTCTGAAAGCGAAAAAGATAATGCTTTAAACCCAGAACCTAATATCAAACATTATAAAAGAAATGCTTTGATTCCTATTTTTGTATTAATTGCAGGGGCTTTTGGAGGAATTTGGAACACAGGTTATCAAAATCTTCTTGCAGAAAACGTAAACTTTACAGACAATCTCTCTACTTATGACTATATTTTACAAATTCTAGGTACCAGTGATGTTATGCTTGAAATCTTCAAAGCAAGTATGCTTGCAAGTATTGTCGCTATGATTTTATCAGCTCTCACTAAAACGATGAAATTTTTTGATGCACTTAATGTTTGGGTTATTGGTGCAAAACAGTTAATCAGTACAACATTTGTTTTATTATTAGCTTGGAGTATCACCTCTATTATTAAAGAACTAGGGACAAGTATTTTCCTTACTCAGATGTTTAGAGACTCTCTTGCTCCTCAATTCATCCCTGTATTAACATTTATATTATCATGTTTCATTTCATTTTCTACAGGAAGTGCTTTTGGAACCATGGGAATTATTATGCCTCTTGCAGTACCTATTGCAGCAACCTTAACAGGTAACCCTGATTCAATAATTACATTAATTACATCTGGTGCTGTTCTATCTGGTGCTATTATGGGAGATCATTGTTCTCCTATATCTGACACAACAATTCTTTCTTCTAGTGGAGCAGAATGTGCATTAATTGATCACGTAAATACTCAACTTCCTTATTCAATTGCTGTAGCTATTATATCGATCTTAGCTGGATATATATTAGTGGGATTTGGAATTCCTGTCTACTTCAGTTATATTGTCGGATTTATTTCATTAGCTATTATTTTATATACTATTGGAAAAAATCCAGAAACACACCCAATAGAAAAGTAACAACTAACAAAAAAAGAACACCATATATGGTGTTCTTTTTTATTTACCTATACAAAATTGAGAGAAAATCCTATCCAAAATAGCGTCATCATTAGTTTTACCAACAATTTCTTCCAAAAAAATCCGTGAGTTACGAATATGAGCAGCTATAAATTCTTCTGATTCTTCTAAAAGAATAGATTTTTTAGCGTCCAATAGTGCTTGATTAGCCTGTTTTAACAATTTTTCTTGTCGAATATTTGCAATCAATATATCATTTTCAGGATCTACACCACCAGAAGTATAAAATTCATATATTGCAGTAAAAATATCATCCAGACCTTCTTTACTTTGAGCAGAAATACTCAAAGTATTTTTGATATCTATTGATAATTTTGTCGGAAGATCTGCTTTATTAAGGATTCTAATTACAGGTTTTTGAAATTGTGCAATTTTTTCGATGATTTCTTGATCTTCCTGTTGTAATGGCTCTGATTGATCCATAATATGACAAATTAAATCACCATTTTCGATTGCTTTAAGGCTACGTTTTGTCCCTTCTTTTTCAAGAATGTCATCTGTTTCACGAAGACCTGCGGTATCAAAAAAACGAATCAATAACCCCTTTGCCGAGACACGATGCTCAATAACATCTCTTGTTGTCCCAGCAATATTACTGACAATTACTCTATCTTCATCTATCAAGGCATTTAACAAAGAAGATTTTCCTACATTAGGACGGCCTACTAGAATCACTTTAATCCCATCTGTACTCATTTTACCCACAGAAGCTCCTGAAAGCATTTTTTCAAACTGTAACATAAGATTATCTATTAATTGTAAGTATCTTGGTGCAAAGTCATCCATATGCTCATCTTCAGCATGATCAATAGCCATTTCAAGTAAAGCAAGAAGATTTAAAATTTCTTGGTGCATTTGATTAATTTTTTCAGAAATCCCACCGTTCAATCTTCCTATTGCTTGTGCATGAGCAAATTTGGTTTGAGATTCAGTCAGATCTCTAATTGCTTCAGCCTGTGTAAGATCAATCTTCCCATTCAAAAAAGCTCTCATGGAAAATTCACCAGCCTCTGCTACAGAAATCCCACAAAATAGGGTTAATATGTTCATCACTTCTTTAACAATATAAGGACTTCCATGTACCCAAATCTCGAGCGAGTCTTCTCCTGTAAAAGAGTATGGTTTATGAAAAACACCTACTAAAACTTCATCAATAATTTTATTGGTCTCAGGATGAATAAGATGTCCATAAGCAATCTCATTACCTTTTTTTTGGGAGAGAGACTGTGATCCTCGAAAAATGCGATCTACAGTAGAAATACATTGATCACCAGAAACTCTAATCATAGAGACCCCCGCGATACCAGCTGCTGTTGCAGGTGCTGCAATAATTTTAGAATTAAACATCTTATCCTTCTTGATTATTAAATAAGCCCGCATGATACGGGCTTATTTAATATTATTATTGATTATTATTTTTTACCTAAACGAGCATCAAGATTAATTACTTCTTGCTCAAAAATAGAGAATATATTTTGGACAGTCCAATAAAGCACTAATCCTGAAGGCATATTCCAAAATAAGAACAAGAAAATCACAGGCATAAAGTAACTTTGCATTTGCATTTGTTTTTGCATATCATTATTAGAGACACCCATGCGTCCTTGTTGGAGAAAGACGGTTAATAATTGTAACAAGGTCATAATAATAGGAAGAAGATTAAAACCAAAACTTCCTATGATAAACAGAGAATCAGGCATAGTGAGGTCTTTAATCCATAGAAAATTTGCCCCTCTTAGATCAACGGAACGAGATAAAACTCTAAATAAAGCAAAAAATACAGGAATTTGGAGTAAGAGAGGTAAACATCCCCCAAGAGGATTTGCTTTTTCTGTTTTATATAATTCCAAGGTTTTTTGTTGAAGTAACTGTGGATCATGTCCAAATTTTTCTTGAAGTTTATTTAATTTTGGTTGAAGATTACGCATTTTTTTCATCGAAATAGCAGATTTAATAGAAAGAGGAAGAAGTAATAGTTTGACCAAAATCGCAATTAAAATTAATGTAATACCAGCATTACCAAATAATTCATTAAGAGAAGATAAAATCCAGTTAGTTCCGGATTCAATTGGTTTTAAGATCCAATTAAAAATAATCGGCCAAGCAAATAATTTTTTAAATTCAGGATTAGAGGCAACAGCTATTTTTTCGGAACGAGGTCCAATATAGTAATTTAATTGAATATTAAGAGTTTTAAATGCTTCAATATTAGTAGCTAACACCTGTGTAGCAATATTAACTTTAGCGGAAGAACCAAATTCTAAACCATGATAAATAGTCATAGTATCCAAAATAGATGGTTGAATGGTGAATAAAAAAAAGTTGTCAGCGACACTAGTCCATTCTGCAGATTTCACAAAATCCATAGGTGTTGGTCCACCAAAAAAACTACCACCACTCAGTTTAGCTTTTTGAAGTTTTTTACCATCAAAATATTTATATTCTAAGATATTGTTATTATTTTTAGAAATATTTACAATATCAGCCAAAGAAGACATCGTAAATGCCAATCCTTCTTCGTTAAGAACAATATTTTGGCTTGTGGTATTAGATAAAGAAATATCTTGCACAACCGTTCCATTAGATAGTAAAAAAATTGTTCTTTTAATAACTAATGATTTTAGAGTACTAGAAAATTCTACTTGATTAGATAAAATATTAATATTATAAGTAAGCTTATTTGTACTGTTTAACAAAGAAGTATAGGTGCCAAATCCAAAATCAAAAAATCGTAATTTTTGATCACGATCCGATATGATTAAATTATCCTTTAACCTATTCCAAGATCCATTGATTGATAATTCTGTCACACCATATTTATCTAATGATAACATCACAGAATTATCTGGTGCAGATAATGAATATTTTGTAGTTTGAGCGTAGGAAATGTTCACTAAAAGAGCAAAAAATAGTGCGAAAAAATAAGAAAAATTATGTAACATTAAAGCCTCCATTATTATTATATCCTAATATCATACTATAAAATAGAATAGGCGTCAAGTTTATCATATTTATCTACTCCCTATTGTAATTAGAGAGATTGATTAGAGGATTAATATAAAAGTTTGACGTATAAATAAAAAAAAAGTATAATGTAGGGAAACAATATATATATTATATATCAAATGATTATAGTAATAATTTATCAATATATGAATTCATACATAAGGATTTTTATACCATGGATACAGCAGAAAAATTCATTATTGAAGGTGGAACACCTCTTTCTGGAACAGTAACAATTAGTGGAGCAAAAAATGCAGCTCTTCCCATCCTTGCAGCAACATTGCTTACAAAAGAAAAAATAGTTCTTAATAATGTTCCAGTTCTTGATGACGTTGAAACAATGTACCAGCTTCTTTGCTTTTTAGGTAAAAAAATCACAAAAGAAAATTCTAGCATTATTATTGAAGAAGAACAAGGCTTAAAATCATCAGCACCTTATGAAATTGTTAGTAAAATGAGAGCTTCTATTGCTGTAATGGGTCCTTTAGTAACACGTTTAGGTCAGGCTCATATTTCGATGCCTGGTGGCTGTGCAATTGGACCACGACCTATTGATCTACATATTAAAGGTATCACAGAACTTTCCGCAACATGTACTACTGATCATGGTGATCTTCATGTTGTTGCACCTAACAGTCGACTAATTGGAAAAGAAATGAATCTTATTGGTAAGCACGGTAGTTCTGTCCTTGCAACAGAAAATATCCTTATGGCGGCTACCCTTGCAAAAGGTACCACCATTATTAATGGTGCTGCAAAAGAACCAGAAGTAGTAGATTTAGCGAATTTCCTCAAAAAACTAGGAGCAAAGATCAGAAACGAAGGAACAGACTCTATTATTATTGAAGGTGTCGATACACTTTATGGTGCAGAACATAGTGTTGTAGCTGATCGTATCGAAGCGGGGACTTTTATTATTGCAGCAGCAATCACAAATGGTGAAATAACTATTGAAAATTGTGTCCCTCAGCATCTTGAAGAGCCGATTAGACTTTTCAAAGAATCAGGAATGCATATTTCTTTCCCAACACCCACATCTATCCACGTAAAAGCTGGTGTCAAAAAACCTGTTGATGTTACCACCTTACCGCATCCTTTATTTCCTACAGATCTTCAATCACAATTTTTAGCTTATTTAGCCCTTGTTGATGGAGGCAAGAGTATCGTCACTGAAACAATCTATCCAGATCGTTTTATGCATGCTTGGGAACTTAATCGCATGAATGCTAATATTTCAGTAGACATAGGGATTGCAAAAATCATCGGAATAAAAAAATTCTCTGGAGCTATTGTGAAAAGTGCTGATCTTAGAGGTGGAGCAACATTGGTTTTGGCAGCTCTTGCAGCAGAAGGCACTAGTGAGATTTTAGATATTTATCATATTGATAGAGGCTATGAGCAATTTGAAACAAAACTTAGCAAACTTGGTGCTAAGATCAAACGTGTTAATGTTTAAGTTAAATTATATTAAGTTGAAAAACGGTAATAATTTATGCTACAATAGCTCAGTTGGCAGAGCGATTGATTCGTAATCAATAGGCCGGCGGTTCGATCCCGCCTTGTAGCTAGTCAACGAAAATTAAAAGGATTATGTGTGAAATCAACACTAAGAATTTTTTTTCATCAATTTTATTGGTCTGTTATTTTTGGGTTTGTTTTAGGAATTTTTGGGATTAGTTTATCTGTTATTAAGATTGCTAACTTTTATATTTCTGAAGGAACAGGTCAAAAAACAGATACCTACTCTTTCACTATTCGTAACTCTGAAGAACAAGTACTTAATGATGAAACCTTAACACTTTTCAAAAATGTCGAAGGTGTCGCAAAAGTATCTCCTTATTTTTCTCCTTTGGAACAAATTGAAGCAGGTATCTCTTACTTAGGATTTTCTGCATCTTATCCTATTAAAATCAAAGGTATCCCTCTTCTAGATGGGATTTCTAATGTAGCTCCGCCTCAACGCAATCTTTGGAGTTCTGCCAATTTAGAACGCCTTCCTGTCTTATTACCCCAACAAGCTGTCTCTTTATACAACAATCTTGCACCTCAGCGTGGATGGCCCATTTTAAAAGAAAATGCTTTTATTGGAATTCCAGGAGCTTTTTTAAAAATTGGTGACACACAATTAGAAGCTGTTATTGTGGGATTTGATCCTAATGAATTTGGAAATATTGTTAGTGTGCCTGCTCAAACATTATTTGCAGTTTATAATAAATTAGGCTTATATCCATCTTATGATAGTCTTGTGGTAGAAAGTGTAAGTGGACTAAATCGTCAGCAAGTCCGTGAGCTAGCAAAGAATCTTGTTGGATTAGGTTACCCTCTTGAAGAATCAAAAAAAGAAAATTTTCAGATTGCTCTTTTTACACGTATTAAGTACACCGTAGGAATTTTAGGTTTTGGCATTTTGATTGCCTTTATTATCTTAAAATTTATGAGTTTTCGTGAATTATTATCAAAAAGACAAAAACAAATTTGGCTCTATCGTGTTTGGGGGATCCCAGATCACCTTTCTCTGATTATTATCATCAGTATGGTAATATTTAGTATATTGTGTGGGATTTTTGCATGGATTATTAGCTTTTTTGCTGTTATTCCAGCACAGGAATATATCATCAACGCCCTCCAAACTTTTGGCTTAAATACTCCCCCTCTCAAAACTTCTGCAGAAACCGCACTCCAAACAGGATTTGGTGCAACAGCATTATTTATTTTAATCACTACTATTGGCTCCCTATTATTTTATTTTTCTGTTAGAAAAGCCAATTATATTAAAAAGTTTTAAAATTAGAAAATCAAATGATAAATAAAAAATATTAAAAAAACTTTCAAAAATATTAAAGTTTTGTCATATTTTCCGAGAATTTTTTAGGTCTTACAAAAAAGCGTAAAAATAAAGGAGAATCTGATGAAACATTTTTTCTTGCTCTGGTTTAGTTTAATAATTCCTGTAATGGGATTTTCACAATTAAAAGAAACTTTTTTTGATTTTAATACCTTCGAGGATAAAATCGCAGAAGTATATACAAACAATCAAAATCAACTGTATTCAAAAGACGGTATTGCTATAGCAGAAATTGGCTTTACCATGTTTATGTTAGATAATTGGCTTGTAACATTAACAAACTCATCTGGTCAAAATCCCTTCTCAAGAAGAGATTCTTATTCCAAAAAAATTACCTCTGAAGAAAGAGGTACTGTTCTAGGTATTCGTATTCGTTTCCCAGAATGGCCAAACGCTGGAGAAGCATTTATTCGTCCTGTATTCCCTCTCTTACCATTCAAAGCAACAGGTGAATATGCTAACATTAACAATGGCGTAATCACAAATGTCGGAGCAATTAAGACATTTTCTATGTGGGTCAATGGACGTAATTTCCCTTTTTCTATGGGAGTTCGTGTCACTGATTTAAAAAATAAACTTACTGAATTTCCTTTAGGATCTTTATTATATGTAGGTTGGAGAAAATTGGTATACGAAAACGCTACCTACTCTAAGCGTATTATGAATAATATTCTACCTCCTACTCGTGTTTATCCTAGTGATATTCCATTAATCCGTTTTAATTCTTTTGTAGTTTATCGTCCTGGCAATACAGCTGGTGGCAATTTCGTCTCTTATTTTGGATCGTCTGATATTGAATATACACCTTATCTTGTAGATATTTCAACAGATATTAATGATGAAGAAACATGGGGGATTATTAGATCTGAACAAGAACGTTTAGCAATGGCTCTCAACGGAACCTTATATAAAGAAATTCTTGAATTTGAATATGCACGTAAACGGATAGAGGCTGGCTCTACAAATATCACTCCCGAAGCTAACACACCTAACAACGAACAAGTAACACAATAACAAATAAAAACCGACACCGGAACAGGGATGTCAACGTCGGTAAAGGGAATCAGATTCCTTTACGCTGACCAAAATTGATGTGAAGTCTTATATGGATATTTTTCTTTACATCAAAAATATTACCTCAATCAATACATGATCTACATTAAGTAGCTGTTGATTGAGGTAATATCATGCCTGAGTGGTGAAACTGGTAAACACGCAGGACTCAGAATCCTGTGCTGATAAAGCTTGCAGGTTCAAGTCCTGTCTCAGGCAATCAAATGGAACGTAACATTTAACGGATAAATCTTTATCATATAAGGGTTTATCCGTTTTTCATTTTAAAGAAAAATCACTATAGTATACAAACAGTATACAGAAAGTATACACTTTTTATGTAAAAATATTCACTACTACTATAACCTAGTAAATAAAAGGGTTAAAACTATGGGGATTTATCGAAGATCGGAAACAGGTATATACTACCTAAAAATTAAAGAAGGTTCAAAATATCGTTGCATATCATTATCAACAAAGAATCTTGCTATAGCGTTTGTTGAATTAGCTATTGCAATTTCAAAATCTAATATAGGGATCGTGTCTTTTATCATCCCGAAATTTTGGTTATTAAATTTAGATAATCAATCTATGAGAAAATATATGCTTTCGAATATTGATTTGATATCATTAAGTATGTCTAATCCATTTAAAAATGTAGTGACTGAAAATGTAATTACTTTTTTTTTATAATAGAGAAAGTATCCAAGATTATATCGATATTTATCAAGATAAGAATGAAATTTTCGAATTTTCTAGAGTATATAAAAAAATATGCTTATCAAAACTCATATCTTGAAATCTTAGTATATATGACAGATGAAAAATTAACACTTCTTAATAAAATTCAAAAAAACCATAAAAAACTATCTGAAATTTGTTTTTCGGTACGTGGTGCTGAAATTGGTAAAAAAGAATGTCGTCAAAATGATATTAAAGATGCTTTTCCTGTTTTAATAGGAGAAGACACAAAAGAGTATTTTTTTGAATATCAGAATACATATATATCAAAGACACATAAAGAATATTTACGATTAAATAATTGGTTTATATCCGATCATTTAATACTATTACGACGTGTAGATTCTAAATTAACCTTATGCTTTTATCAAAAATTTATACGGTTTAAAAATATATGATAACTATACTTTAAAATTTAAATATAAATTTATTTTGGGATTACTCAACTCTAAACTTCTAACTTACTACTATAAAATGCGATTTTCAACAAAAAAAGAAGATGTATTTCCAGAAATACAAAAATATTTATATGAACAGCTTCCTATCGTGGACGCCACCGCAGAGGAGCAGGCATCTATCATCGAGCTGGTAAAAAAATGTATGGACGCG
The DNA here is from genome assembly GCA_051647205.1 of Brevinema sp. Lineage (GTDB taxonomy): Bacteria > Spirochaetota > Brevinematia > Brevinematales > Brevinemataceae > Brevinema_A. Next base: position 16,885 of record JBOFDR010000052.1, read on the forward strand.
AAAGCTCAGGATAAAAATGCAGATATAACTACCTATCAAAAACAGATCGATCAGCTCGTCTACGCACTCTATGGACTCACCGAGGATGAGATTAGGGTGATTGAGGGGGAGTAGGGTGAGTGAATATAAAATAAAAACTTGTCGTGATTATTTAGAAATAATAAGTTTAAATTTTCTATCATTTTTTACTATTATTTTATGGATTTTACTTGGATATATCCTTGCTATTATACCTGATATAGAATGGTTTACTTTTAGTGCTGTGAAAGATTGGATTATATCCTTAAAGCTACTAGATATTATACAATGGTTTATACAATATCTTTTAGTGCCGACCATTACACTTGTACTGTCTCAAAAATTGTATAAACAATGGCAGTATGATCAATTTGTTAAACTTGTTGATAGAATTATTACAGCAGAAAGTAAATATATTGAAAAGATGGAATATTATTATAAATATATGAATAATGAGTTACCTGATGATATTAAATTATTAGAATCTGATAAAGAACATTATATTATTGAATATTTAGGAGAATTAGAATTTTTAGCATTATCAATCCTACAGTATAAAGTAGTGGGTTATAAAATCGCTAAAGAACATTTACAATATATTATATTAGCTTGTTTTGATGAAGAGCAACAAAAAGATCTTGCTATACACTTACAAAATACTATAAACAATAATAATAAAGGATATTATATATATTTATATAAATTATATAACTTATATAAAATTAAATCATAAGAGGAAAAATATGAACCAGAAAACAAATAATGCTCCTTTAAACGAAGGTCGTCAGCCTAGAATAGTAAATAACAGTAG
>JBOFDR010000053.1:0-2265 GCA_051647205.1 Brevinema sp.
TCAATGGATAGTTTTTGGTGGAGTCGCTCAACGGTGTGAGTTCCTGTGGTTGCTTCAAAACGTCTTGTTCCTGCAGAAACAGAAGAATCTCCAATGATACTTACTGCTCCAATTTCTCCAGAAGCAGCCACATGACTCCCTGCACAAAATTCTTTAGAAGTACCAATGGACACAATACGTACAACATCCCCATATTTTTCTTCAAAAGCTGCCACAGCACCTGTTTTTTTAGCTTCTTCCATAGGTAATTCTTGAATATTAGTTATATGATTTTCAAGAACAATATTATTTACCATTTCTTCAATTTTAAAGATTTCTTTGCTAGTTAATGCAGACGGGTGTGTGAAATCAATTCTAATACGATTTTCACTGATCCAAGATCCAGCCTGACCAATATGGTCTCCCAATACTTTTCTCAAAGCTTCAAATAATAAATGAGCAGCACTATGATTTCTTGCGATTTCTTTGCGTTTTGATACATCAATGATAGCGGTAATTTTTTGACCTTCTTTAAAAGATCCACGAACCACTTTTCCAAGATGAATGAATTTTTCCTCAAAAATCTTAGTGTCAAAAATTTCAATCATACTAGTATCAGATTCTATCGTGCCTGAGTCTCCAATTTGTCCACCTTTTTGTCCATAAAAAGGTGTCTTATCTAAGACAAGAGCAACTTCATCACCTTCGTTAACAGTGGATATTTTTTTGTTATTGTTGACCAAACTAATAATGATAGATTCTGTTTTATCCGTTTGGTGTCCAAGGAAAGTCGTTTTAGCAATATTTCCAAATGATGAAAAATTGATCCCATTTCCTTTCCATGATGCCCGAGCACGTTCTTTTTGTTCGAGCATTAGTTTATTGAATTCTTCAAGATCAAAAGTGAGATCTTCATCTTTTAAAATTTGCTCTGTAAAATCGACGGGAAATCCCATAGAATCGTATAAAATAAAGATATCAGATCCTGAAATTTGTTTTTGATTTTTTGTTTTTGCACTATAAATAAGGTCTTTAATTCTATCAAAACCTTTATTTAAGGTACGGAAAAAAGATTCTTCTTCTGATTGGATTACTGATTTGATGGAGGCTTGACGTTCCTTTAGATCAGTAAAATAATTCCCCATCATTTCAACAATAATATCAACAATATGATATAAAAAAGGCTTAGTATAACCAAGTTCTCGACCAAAACGAATCGCACGACGTAGGATTTTTCGGATGACATAACCACGACCTTCATTAGAAGGAATAATGCCATCTCCAATAGCAAATGTTAAAGCTCTAATATGGTCTGCAATGACACGATGAGGAGTACCGTTTGAGCCTTCTTCATAATTTATACCACTTTCTTTAGATAGATGTTCAATAATAGGACTAAATAAGTCGGTATCATAATTGGATGATTTATTTTGAAGAACAGCAGTAATACGTTCAAAACCCATACCTGTATCGACATGTTTTGCAGGGAGTTCTGCTAAAGAGCCATCTTCTTGTCTATTATATTGAATAAAAACTAAGTTCCATAGCTCAATAAAAAGAGCATTATCAGCATTGACACCAGTAGATCCAATACTTTTAAAAAGATCTGGTGTGAGATCAATATGAATTTCTGTACAAGGTCCGCATGGTCCTACAGTTCCCATCTCCCAAAAATTTTCTTTATCACCACATTGCAAAATATGTGAGTGTGCGATATCTGTTTTGGTTTTCCAAAGTTCAAAGCTTTCATTATCCGTGTGGTGCACGGTGGCATAAAGACGGTCTTTAGGTAATTGCCATTTTTTTGTTAATAATTCCCAAGCCCACGAGATTGCTTCTTCTTTATAAAAATCACCAAAACTCCAGTTTCCGAGCATTTCAAAAAAGGTATGATGGTAGGTATCACGACCAACATCATCAAAATCATTGTGTTTACCAGAAACACGCATGACTTTTTGAGTGTCTACTGCTCTGTTATAAGGTCTTGAACCTGTTCCTAAAAAGATATCTTTAAATTGATTCATACCAGCATTGGTAAATAAGAGAGTCTGATCATTATCAGGAATCAAAGAGGCTGATTCTACAAGAGTATGTTTTTTTGATTCAAAGAATTCAAAAAATTCTTGTCTGATTTGTTGAGAAGATTTAATCTGAGAGCTCATTGGCTATACTCCATAATATGAAAGTCTATAATTTTGGTATTAATTTATCCGATTTGTAGGTGTGCTTTTGGGGTTTGGATAAGGCTTTTTTGTACTACTTTTTTACTTAAAAACGCTAACATCA
>JBOFDR010000054.1:0-1827 GCA_051647205.1 Brevinema sp.
ATTGGGACAGATGAATAAGTTGATTGAATTAATGCGAAAAGATATAGTACCCAACACAACTATATCTGATAAAGATATAGAAGGATTGCTAAGTACTAGCTTTGAATTTCTTCAATTTGTAAGAGAACATGAAAAATAAAACTCCTAAATAATAAAATCACCACCTTAATCGGGTGGTGGTTTGTTTTACCATATAGAGATGATTTCTTTTTTAAGGTTTTGAGTTCTTTCGGTTATGGTATCTTCTGTCCATTCTGAGGTGTATTTAGTGCATAATTCTCTGTTTAAGGATAAGGAGCTATAGTATTTGATCCCTTTTTTATTGCCGTCACCATTGAGTTTGCGTTCCCACTCATAGTTTTTAAGGCTATTGTTAAGCTTGCCTGATAAAATAGTGAAATTTCCTAGTTCTTGGATTTTTTCATTTCTTAAAAGCCAAGAATCATTGATTTTTTGTCCGTCTAATCCTAATGAGTTTATTTCATTAATAAACTGGTAGTCGTTCATTTCATAGATACTTTTGGAAATTTTTCCAGTCTCTAGTAATTCTTTATCAAATAAAGGGATAGTAGTTCCTATAATAGGCAATACCCAATATTGTCCCCAAGCTTGTGGCATGAGGTGCTCTAATTGGAAATTATATTTAAGAGGTTCTTTTGCGTCTGAATACTCTTTGTCAGAATGACGTTGTTTAAGTTCGATCCAAAAAAGTAGTAATTTTGCTAATTTAGTATCAAAATATTTGAAGGATAATTCTGAAATTTCTTTATCAGAAGGAAATCTATCTGTGTCGGATTTAAGATTTGAAAGAAAGTCAGCTAGAGAGTTGTAGATATTAGAAGATTTAGATAGAATTTCAATGAGATTGAAAACGGTTTTGTTATAGCCTGATGTAGTTAAACCTCGTAGAGATCTACGTATGATATATTTTTCAATTAATAAAAGACTGTCTTTATATTCTTCTCTGGATAATTTTTCTTGTTTTAAGAGAAGCTCAAAAAATAAAGCAATAGGGGTAACCGTAGATAATTGCAGAGTATGAGAGATTTGTAAAAATCTTTTCATTGTATCAGAAAAAGAATATTCTTCATTTTCATTAAAAAATGGTAATTCAGCAAATACTTCAGCGTACTCTGTAAATTTTTTGATAAATTCAATGAGTTCTGATTCGTTTTTATCTTTTATATACTTTTTATAAGATTCTGTTATTTTAGCCAACGTATCGGTAGAAGGATTTAAAATTTTCTGAATAATCGTAAAATTATGGAGAAAAATATCAGCACGGATATTTTTTCTCTACCCGTTAATACTTCTTCGTCCCAAAAATCTTTTGTATCTTCATCTTTTTCAAATATAGGAATCCAATATTTAGTATAAATCTCTTCAGATATTTTTTCATTTTTAAAGCATGAAAAAATATCATTTTTCACAATATCAAATTTAGCCAAAGGAAGACCGGAGGTATTAATCGAGTCAAAAATTCGTTGTGCATCTTCATCTTTATTGATATCAACTAAAACAAATAACTTATCTGTGAGGATTTTTTTGAGAAATTCTTTTAAAGTGCTATCACCATGTAGTTCTTTATATTCGGTAATTCTTTTTGAAAAATATTGATAACATTTATAAATCGATGATTTTTGCACAGATTTTTCTACGGGCTCTCCTAAAATAACAGAGGTAAATGCCTTGCAATCAATACGAGAATGCTGAATTCTTGCAATATCTTTGTAGTCACTATCTTGAGCAAAAAGGCAGGTGTTTAGCTCTTTATCTTTTTCTAAGATGTTTAATTGTTCCCCGATAACTCGAAGTAAGATAGAAAAT
>JBOFDR010000055.1:0-1806 GCA_051647205.1 Brevinema sp.
TCATTCGTTTAGCTGAAGATGTGATCGCCTGTCAAGAAGAACAAAGTATTATTTATACGGAGCTTCTAAAAGAAAATACATTATTAAAACTAAGGTAAGAAAAATGACAAAAAGACATCAAGAGTTTTGTAAAAAAGCAGAAGCACTCGGATATGAAGTGCAAGAGTATAATGGAAGAAATTTTCATAAAGGATATGGGATCGTTGTAGATAACGTGATGGATACCATTGTAGATCTTGGAATAAAAGGGCTTATGTGGGATAACATGGGTATCCAGTTTATTGTTTATGTTTAGGATAAGAAAATGAAACCAGTTTTTTATAATAAATTTGGTGTGATGTGGCATCATTATTCGGGAGAAAAAGTTCATGAAGTATTGTCATATCCCGTGGCAGTAACATTGGGAGCTGTAATCAAGCATTGCAAACAAAGAAGAGATGTTAAGAAATTCTATGTAAATCCTATTAAATCATCTAAAAAGGAGCTTTTAAGTGTGTAAACATATAGTTTTAAGATATTTGAAAAGACGTTTAGCTACTCAAAAAAGATTCTTAGAATCTGAAAAGGTATGTGGCATTGATCAGATTTTCAATGGGAAAGCGATGAAAGATTGGATGGCTGAAGCTAGAATTCTTGAACTAGAGAGTTTAATAGATTATGTAGAAGAATTCTATGAAAAAAGAAAGTGTCTAAAAAAATAACATATATTCCCCAAAGGCATACATCGAGGTTCGAGTCCTCGAGGGGCAAATGTCCATGCGGACGGCATATCATTATATTCAAGATTGAGAGAGGGAGAAAATGCTCACGCCAAACACTATTGAAAAATTAAAAAAATTAGAGATCCATTTAGAAGTTTCACTAAGAGACGAACTGAACACAGAGAATATCATCAAAATAGCCTTAGAAAAAACGCTTGAAATGAACACTCAAGGAATTATTGACGATCTCGAACGAAGAGAGATTCTCAGAGTGTTAAGAAGTATTATTCAAGAAGAAGATATGTTTGCGAAGATGATGCTCGGCAACTGTGTAAAAATGCTCGATCAGATTAATGACTTTGCCAAGAGAATGGAGCTGTTAAGATAATGATTGTCATCAAGCAAATTGAACTCGAGGGTGTTATCTCAGATTGGTCAATAGAAATACAAGTTAAAACCCCTTTATATTTTTGTCATTTTCGTTGCAACAATCAAGAGTTCAAAATTTTAGTACCTAGGGTTCTTTATCCTAGATTACAAAGCTTTTTATGCTTAGGGCATAAGTATAAATTCAAATGTAAAAAATATACCGTAGATAATGAAAACCGTTATAAATGGGTAGGCATTTTATGAGAGAAAAATATTACACAGCCAAAGATCTTGCTAAGTTCTTAGATGTAAGTGATCGGAGAATTCGTCAACTATCTGAAAATGAAGCTTGGGCTCATAAGATTGTAAAGAAAAATGGTGCTAGAGAAAAACGATATGCTTTTTCTTTACTACCTGCATCAATCCAAACAAAGATCCTCAGTTCTCAAACCACTGATATAACCGACCTTGAAGATAGTCCTATGAATCGACTAAGCCTTGCTCCTTATAATAGAGTGATCGCAGAAGCTCGACTCACCGCAATCGAGTTATTCAAAAAGTTTCATCTTGAAAAGGGTGGCACTAAGGATAAAGCTTTAGATCTCTTTATTAATCAATGGTCAGAGATCGCTTCATCAAAAACATTAGAGTCTATTCCTTCACTCAAAAAAAGATCCTATTACATGTGGGAGTCAGCATTAAGCAAAGGTGGGATCATTGCCCTCGCTCCTGAATA
>JBOFDR010000056.1:0-7529 GCA_051647205.1 Brevinema sp.
AGGATTTTTCTTGGTCTTTTATTAAAGAAAAAATAAAAAAACACATTAAGTCCCGTTATAAGAGTTAATACAATAGATATATTATATTTTAAACCTGATAGTAAGGTTACAATAGATATAACTATAAAAAGTACGCTTGGATCCATTTTAGTTAAAAATGAGATATTTAGATTAATAATAAAAGAAAGTACCAAAAAAATTGCTAACTTACCTATTGATCTATTATCTATAGTAATATTCCTTAATTTAATACAAAAAATCTTTTTTAGAAATTTAAGCATCTAAAACCTCATCTATAAAATAACAAAAATATTATTTTATAATTATATAGTCTATTTTATTTTTTGTCAACTATTTAAGATAAATTTTTAGTAAAAATATTAGATCTATTCTTTCTTATTATTGCAAAAAAGAAACCACTCAAAAAATCATACTATACGATAATCTCAAAAAGATCTCTAAAAAAGATGATAATAAAAATAGAAGGTGTTATATAAATATATAGAGACAAAAATGCCCTTATCATAATGACTTTGACTAGAAATAAACTATTAATAAAACATTTCTAATGTAATATTAAAAGATTCTAACACTTTATTTATCCATTAATTATAAAAATAGTCCTACTAAATCGTGTTATAGTTATCATAGAATATTATTTATTGAAAATCAACGAAATAATATTCTATAGTTTAAAGCGAACATAATTATTAATTATAATACATACCTACAATATATTTTATGAGGTTATAAGATGAGAATAATAAAAATTATTATGTTAATGGTTATCTTTGTATTAACAGAGTGTTCTAAAGAAGAAGACATTAAAGTGAGCAACCCACAACAAATATCAAGAGGTAGTATTATACCTATGGAAGAAAATTTTCATGAAAAACTCTTCCCTATAGGTGAATCGGTTTTTATCCCTAAAATGAAGACCACCACTGAAACTAAAGCAGAAGGTATTATTATTAAAAGAGTTGGTAACTCTTTTAATAAAACGCTCCTAGCTGATATTATTGTTTTAAAACACAAAAGAAACAATAGTGTTGAAAAAACAGAGTTTAATAATCAAACAATCTTTATCACAACATATAATGGCATCATATTCTATCAAATGCCGTCTGCTATTTTAAGTAAACATCAATTTAAAACTCACTTTAATTTCCCATTATCAGATATCTTATACTTGGTTTCTGATATCAAACATTCTGGGCAATTTTCTTGGTCAACTACTAAATCATGGAATAAAGACAACATTTCAAGCAAAATACATCCTTTTTTCTTAAAAGGGGAGTTCATTGATAGAAATGTTAACAATCCTTCCATGGCTCATTCTGATAATGTTAATTTTTTAAAATTCCAAAATCTTTTTGAAATCAATAAAGGCTTTACAGCAAATATGCGTATCACAAATATGACTGTTAAAACAAAAGATGGTGTATTATTTGAAATTAGTGACGAAAGCATAAACAATTTAGGTGCTTACCAAGAAGCTTTTGGAATCAAATTAGCAAAAAAAGCAGATATCATTACTCCTGTAATGGTTCAGTATTTTGAATTATTTGATAACAAAAATATCAAAGCTCTTCAATTTGTAGAAATGGATGATAATGATTTTATCTTTGGTAGCGATGAAAATCAGACTCATGAACTATTATTTGATATTAAAAGCTCCTATTTATTATTATCTGGAAGCAAAAGTGCTCAGTTACATTGGATTGACTCTTTAGAAAACTATAAAACTCCTTCTCAATCAGATTTTTTAACTTTAGAGCTTAATGAAGAAGTGCAAGAGAATAATTAAGTATACAATCTTACTCATAATCTTCTTACAATATTTAAGAAAAGTCATTATTTTATTATAAAATATCTTAAAAAGTATTGACAAAAGAGTAAAAATATCTTATAATATTTTTACATATGCAGGGATGCCCGAGCGGCCAAAGGGAGCAGACTGTAAATCTGCCGGCAGTGCCTTCGAAGGTTCGAATCCTTCTCCCTGCAATAAAAAGTCCAGTAGTTCTTCTAGTGGACTTTTTATTTACCCCACAAGTAGCCTGTTTACGTGGTTCATGGTGATTATAAGCTATCTATTAATTCTCAAATCTAACAAAATTATTGCCCAAACGTAGTTTGTTCTCAAAAGTGCTTTTTCGACGTAGGCACAAACGTATTATTTGACAATCATATTATACAGTATAAGGAGAATTAAATGCCAAATAACAATGAGGATATTAGTAAGTTACTAAATCAATATATCTATAGCGATACGTGTGAAAAATATAGTGAAGCTGACCGATTTAATTCGTGGGATATCTGCTTTAATAGCTTTTTTCAAAGTCATCATTAGATAGCGAAGAACTAGATTATCTTGCTCTACATTTAGGTATGTATCTATCAAGCTGGGGGATGCTACGAGGCTCCACAGATCTACTACAATATACATATAAAGTTCATGTGCCTGTCGTTCATGAATTATATGATTTTTATAAAAATAAAATACCTTTCGCTTATAATTTTGACAAGAAATCTGACAAGGAATATCTAGAGAAATTAAAAAAAGAAAGCGAGACTGTTTTTGATTTTTGTTCAGAAAAATTATTTCCAATATATAAAGAGATCCATGGAAGATATGTGTGGGATCAAAAAACATATGATACCCTAACAACAAAAATACTACTTGGCGTTTTTGGAATAACTCCTGCGTACGATAAAAATCTAAAAAAGGGTATAAGTAAGGAATCAACGATTACTCAGAAATTTAATAAAAAATCTATAGAATCACTATGTGACTTTTACCTAAAATATATCGATTCATTTAACAAAATCAAAGATCCAGATCTATTCCCTCCAATGAAACTAATAGACATGTATTTTTGGCAAAAGGGATTTAACATCATAAAAGATGAAAAAGAAAAGAAAAATAAACAAAATAAAACCACCTAATTAGGGTGGTTTTTCTATATAAGCGTGTTTATTATAGCTTGAAATATCTCTTCTGTTCTCTCCAGTCACTAGTATAGCAATTAGATAATAAATGCGTATTCCAATCTTTAGGTTGTTCGCCTCTCAAAATCATCTTCAAAATAATAGGGTCTAAAAATCTCATGTGTAAAATCCTATCTAAGCGTCTCTTTGTAATTTTAAGCTCATCGATTAATTCTTCTTTTGAGTCTGAAATGTTACGGACAAATTGGAGCATACGGGTTTCCATGCTTAGCTCCTGTGGTAGCGTTGTAAGGAGTTGGAACAACGAGAATTAATGAATAATAAATTTACTAACAGAATATCTTGTAATAAACGATTTATTACAAGATATAAAGTGTTTAAAGCCAAAGAAAACAAAAAATCAATAGAAGAAAAAAGAAAAATATTATGAAAGAACATTCCTATTCCTTTGAGATTTGGTATTGTGATAATATAGTAAAAGAATCTTATAAAAAAAATATACTTCTAAACTTCAACAAACAATGAGAATAATAAAAACATACATAGAGTAATAGCAATTATATAAGTAAGTAATATTTAAAATAAAGAAAAATAAATACTTTTTATAATTTTTAATTTGACAAGAATTAACTATTATTTTATAATAGGAATGTCATTACTCAGTTTGTAATAACAGTGTATTGTTATTAACATTAAATTGTATCTTATTAATGGAATAAAATACAATAACTGTCAAACAGAGTTCCGTATAGACATGAAAAATAGTGAGTGGTAATTCTAGCCCTCACGCTAAAAAGTTTAAAAACATATATATATATTTATCACATCTTATTCAATCTTTTTAATAAATAGCTTTTTATTATGAAGTTGATCATCTGCTTAGACTAAAATAGTATACTCTACTTCTCTTTTCTCTTTTTATCCTTTCTTAATCACTTATCTCTCATTATTTTTCTGTGTATTGTGCTAGATTTATTTCAATAAAATTTTTACTTTTGCCTTTTGAGGCAATGTTTTATATTCAAGACGCTTTTAGCTTGTGCATTAAGAAAAATTATTTTATCATAAGAGGTATTTTATGAAATATATACTAAGCATTATGTGTATGCTTTTATTATCCGCTTGTGGAACGGGTAAAACACAGATAGCTGTAGGTGATACTGAAGTTATCACTCATATTATGGGAGAAACAGCTGTACCAATTTCTCCGCAAAGAATCATTGCACTAACAGGCGAGGCTACCGAGGCACTGCTTGCTCTTGGGATTAAGCCTATAGCAGCTGTTTCTTCGTATACTCCTGATCTTTCTTGGTATCCTCATATTGCAGATCAAATGGAAGGCGTGGAAATTATAGGCAATGAAAGGCAAGTTAATCTTGAGAAGGTCGCCATATTGAAACCTGATTTAATTATAGGAATTAAGGCACGTCAAGAAAATATTTATCCTATGCTTAATAAGATTGCTCCTACGGTATATGTCGAAAATTTCTATGGTGATTGGAAAGGAAACTTCTTAACTGTTGCTAAAGCTGTGGGTCATGAAGAAGATGGTCAAAGTATCCTTACAAATTGGACTACCAATATGCTTGTATTACGTAGTAAGCTACAAAAATCAGGAGTTCTAAATAAGACAACAGCGCTGTACCGATTTACAGGTAAGACAGCTCGCTACTATGGTAATCTTGGATTTGCATCCTCTATTATCAAAGAATTAGGCTTCAAACGTCCTATTAACCACGATAAAGACGAGTTCAGCTTTGAAGTAACCCAAGAGTTAATTCCTGAAATGAACGCAGAACAAGCATTTTACTTTATCTTTGCCGATCAAAACACCCGTGCTGCTTATGACCATGCAACAAATTTTATTTCTAACCCTCTCTTTAAAAATCTTGACCATAAAGCAGAAGATATTTATGAAGTTAATAATAATATTTGGAATAAATCTTATGGTATCATTGCAGCACAGTTAGTGCTTGATGAGATCGAAGCAATTTTCTTCAAAAAATAGAGGAATCGTCATGAAGAATCCATTTTTGATTCTAGTAATTTGTTTTATGATGCTGATAATAATCAGCATCATAAATATTTTATTGGGTCATCAATTTCACTCATTTCATACACTACTAGAAAGTTTTACACAATTTGATGTACAAAATCAAGACTATTACATTATTCAACACATCCGTATTCCACGTGCTATTATTGCTATCATTGTGGGAGCGTGTTTAGGAATGTCAGGACTACTTATTCAAGCAATCACTCAAAACCCGATGGCATCTCCTTGTATTTTTGGGATTAATGCTGGTGCAGGATTCTTTGTCGTACTTGGTATTTTAATCTTCAAAGATCTCTCCCTAGGTAATATTATGATCTTTTCCTTCATCGGAGCAAGTATTACTGGATTTATTGTTTTAATTTTAGCTAATATGGTTAATTATTCTCCTATTAAGATTGCTCTGGTTGGGATTGCCTTGACAGCATTGATTACTTCTCTTACTTCTATTATTATTATCAATAATGGAGGCAATCCTCAAGAGGTACTTAGCTGGACTACAGGATCCTTAACAGATAGACCTTTTGTTAATCTTCGATTTGTACTTGCTATAGCTGTATTGTTTGGAATAGTATCGTTTACTGCATTTCAACTAAATCTATTTGCTCTTGGTAATGATACAGCAAAATCACTTGGACAAAACATTTTCTTATGGCGTTTTATTTTTTCAATCTTTGTAATTCTTTTTGCTGGTTTTTCTGTTGCTATTGCAGGAGCTATTGGTTTTGTAGGTTTAATCATTCCTCACATCTCAAGAAAGATTTTTGGAAATGAATACAAATATCTTATTCCTGCTTCTATTCTTCTTGGAGCTATTTTCTTACTTCTTACTGATATTCTTACAAGATTAATTATACCTAAAACTGTTCTTCCTATTGGATTAGCTATGTCGTTAATAGGTGCTCCATTTTTACTTTATTTAGCAAAACAAAGGAAGATTGCATGATCATTGTTCAACATAAATATTTTTCTTATATTTTTGAGAAAAAACCATTCATCTATATTCTGCTTGCCTTAATTACATGCTTAAGTTTATTTATTATGGCAATTACTGTTGGTTCTGAAACAATCCCTCTCAATGAAGTGATAAATTCGTTATCTAGCTCTTCACAAAGCACTCACCAATTTATTATTCAAGAATTAAGAATACCAAGAGCTATTACAGCTTTATTAGCTGGTGGTTCTTTAGGTATATCTGGAGCGATTGTTCAAGTAGTTATCAAAAATCCCCTCACATCGCCAGATCTGCTAGGAATTAATTCAGGGGGAACTGTAGGTGCAATGCTCTATCTATTTTTTTTCCAAAGCTTTATTCCTTTTATCTTCTTTCCAATTTTTGTGTTTGTTGGAAGTGTTATGGCAACGGGAATTTTATTATTTTTTTTGAAGAATAAAGTCGAGACTTTTCGTTTAATTTTGATAGGGCTTGCTTTGAATAGTATTTTTGGAGCAATCACAACAGCATCCTTGATTTACACAAACGAAAAACTAGGATCAATTCTTTATGTTTGGACAATAGGAAGTACCTATGGAGTTTCTGCTCAAAATGCTCAAACCATGCTCGTAATCTCTAGAGTTTTGCTTTTTTTAATAATCCCTTTATCTAGAATCTTAAATTTACATGTCTATCCAGATGAAATCATTATTAATGCTGGTGAAAAAATCATTGAGCAACGTCGAGGACTATTATTAATAGCTGTTTTATTCAGTACAGTAGCGGTCTCTTACGTAGGACCTGTAGGTTTTATAGGTTTAATTGCTCCTCATCTTGCTAAAAAAATGATCCCTAGAGATTATTTAAGTATATTACCTTTTGCTTTTTTGTTAGGGGCAATCTTAACTCTTTCTGCTGATATTTTAGGGCGGACATTCAATCCTCCTTATGAGTTCCCTTTAGGTGTTTTTACCACAATGATTGGGGCACCTTATTTTATTTATATCCTTTTAAAAATGGAAGGTAGGAGAATCTAATGTCTGTTATCGAAATCAAAAATTTAACACTATCATATGGCTCAAATACCATTATCAAGGATCTAAATCTCTTAATTCCAAAGGGTAAAATCACTATTATGATCGGGGCAAATGGTTGTGGTAAATCTACACTACTACGAGCTACGGCACGTATGATGAAATATGATCAAGGATCTATTGTCATAAATGGACATGATATCTCAAAAACTTCATCTAAACTATTAGCTAAAGAAATGGCTTTTCTCCCACAATCTTGTCCTATTCTAGAAGGAATGACAGTATTTCAACTGGCTAAGCAAGGTCGCTATCCTCATCAATCATTATTACAACAATGGACTTCTAAAGATGAACAAATTGTCAAAGATTCTCTTAAATATACCGGAATGTCTGAGCTTTCGGAACGTTTTTTAAGTGAGTTATCTGGTGGTCAACGACAAAGAGCTTGGATTTCTATGATTCTTGCTCAAGACACAGATTTAATCTTACTTGATGAACCAACAACATACTTAGATATTTCATATCAGATAGAAGTGTTAGATCTTTTATTTATGCT
>JBOFDR010000057.1:0-2200 GCA_051647205.1 Brevinema sp.
TTCTTGTTTTTTTTTCAAATTTATTATGGTGACTACGATAAATTAGATCAGAGGGTATAGGATAATGTCTACTAAAGAAAAATCTATTAATTTTATGAATAGCGTCCAAGTTAGAGTTATTGGAATCATGGGTATTACAGCACTCATTTTATACATTGTTTATATCATTTTATCTACACAGAGTACTAGTGCAAGTAAGATTATCGTAAGACAATTTTATAGTTCTGAATTAAAGATTATGATCGCTGATAAATTTTTCTTATGGACAAATCCTTCCTTACAAAATAAAGAAAGCATTGATCAAATAGAAGAACGTTTTGAACTCCTTCTTGAGCAAGGAACTATGTATAATTTTATTACTAGTGGCCAAGAAAAAATATTTCATATTGAATCATTAAAACAATTTAATCTCCTATATCACTTAGCTATCAAGGCTTCACAGACAACAGATCCTGAAGAACTACGTAAAATATATATTAACTCTACGCAATATCCTTCTTGGGATATTTATAATGACACTCTTCTTTCTATTGCAACAGAAACTGCTAAAACATTTATATCTGATCAAATTATGACACTGACTATTATTATTTCAATATTAATTGCATTTATTATCTTACAGGTTACAGCTATTAGAATTAATAATATTGCTAAAGTGTCAGGTAATCTAATGAGCGATGATAATCTTCTTGATATTTCACAACGTATTTATTTTAAATCAAATGATGAAATGGGGGTTATTGCCACAAATTTTAACTCATTCTTTGAACAACTTGAAAAATCTGTTTCTGAAGCTAACATTGCTATGCGAAAAGCTCTTTATCAATCTACACAATTATTCCGTTCATCTCAGGGTTGGTTAATGGAAACACAAGAAATGGGGCATTCTATTGATACTATTTCTGGTCAAATGAATCACCAAATTACCAGCGTAAATCAGGCTGCTTCTGCTTTAGAAGAAATGGAAAGAACATTAGATATTATCTTTTCTAATATCTCTCGTCAATCTGCTGCGATGACCCAATCTGCTGCAACATTAGAGGAAATGGGACGTCAAGTAGAAAGTGTAGCTAAAATTTCTGATGATACTGCAATCTTCGCAACTAAATTAACAGAAATTGCTGATAAAGGAACACAGGCCGTGGATGCATCTATTATATCTATTAGAGACGTCGCTGAGTATTCTTCACAAATTATTAAATTATTAAAACTTATTACTGGAATCGCTAAACAAACAAACCTTCTTGCAATGAATGCATCTATTGAGGCAGCTCATGCTGGTGAGTCAGGAAGAGGATTTGCGATTGTTGCAGAAGAAATTCGTCGTCTTTCAGAAACAACAAATAAAAATGCAAAAGAAATTGGAACCGTTGTTGATACAATGGTTGATAAGATTGAAAATTCTGTGGCTCAAGCTCAGCTTGCTGGAGAAGAATTGCACCAAGTTAATATCTACTCAGAAAATGTTGCTGATCGTACCACCCAGCTCAATAATATGATGCAAGAACAAAACACGGCAACTCACGAAATGCTTTCTACAATTGAAGGTTTAGTAAACCTTGCTCAAGAAATTAAACTTTCTATGGAAGAGCAACAGCAAGGTCTCCGTGAATATAGTAATACGATGGTCAAACTTAAAGAAAATTTTAATGAAACCAACAATACGCTTGATAATCATATGTCTAGCGTACAAAAATTACTTGGCATTTTACGCGATGCTGGTGTCAGAATCCACATTGAAAAAGAAAGTATGAAAGAAATTATGATATTCTTAGATGGATTCCATTTCCAAGAACACTCTCAAGTAAATATCGAACAAATTGCTAAAGATCAAGAAACACTATTCCTACAAAAACGTTCAGAAAAATAAAGTCTCTCAATATAATAAAGAGCCATATAGAAATTCTATATGGCTCTTTATTATTATAATTTAGTTATTTGTGATTGATTTGGATTTTTGAGAAGTAAGTGACATTGTTGCAGGATTTTGAATGTTTTGAACAATAATAGGTGGTGCCGTCCAAACACCTGATAATTTTGCTTGAAAACGATATTTTATTGTAGTTTCTTTACTGAGTTTTGTAAAAATATGAAGATTATCACCTTTTGGAGAAAGAATCATATTATTAGTTTGTTCCACTACAATCCCTGCATACAGAGGGTCAATAATCTCCACCCAAGATTGTGAAATTTTATTGGC
>JBOFDR010000058.1:0-28513 GCA_051647205.1 Brevinema sp.
GATTGGGAAAATCCATTTTAATAACAAATATTATAAAAAATAAAAAAATCTATATATCTATAAAAAACTTCCCTAAAACAGGGAAGTTTTTTATTATATCTTATTATTATCGAACAAATTTTACATCATATCCATTCAAGATCAATAAATCAGGTTTATACTCAAAGTGCATCGTATCAAAAAATATCCATTTACCACCCCACGCGAAACCATATTTTTCAAATATTTTTATAGCAGCATTTGGTGGGTTCCATCGTTTTGAAATAGGTTGGGTCACCCAATCAATCTTGAGATTATGGAGCCAAAGCCAATAATAAGATTTTTTTGTTCGACTATCCAATGTATCAATAGCAATACCATAAGAATGCAAACTGCGAGCCTTAGAACCTGCAATTCTTCTCCAAAAAAAAGAATAAACTGTATCGACTTCTCTTAAAAAGTCACGTACTTCTTTGTCTTGGGTTGCTAATTTATATAGTTCTTCTTCTACCTGTTTCAAAGCTTTATAAGCAAATTTGTGTATTAAAACTTCTTTTTTCAGAAAAGTAGTATCAATAATCTGAGTATTTGTATCGCTGAGAGAGGACATTCCATAAAGTTTTTCATAAAAAAGATAATGGGCTGATTTTCTGTTTTTTCGATAGACTTTCGAAGATTTTTTTCTAATATCCTCAAGCTCTACTTTAGAATAGGTAAGAGGATTAGGGATTTCTTTCGCATAGCTATAAAATGAGTTAACCCCATAATTTTGCCAATTAGCTCTCTCTTGTTCTGGCAATAAACGCCCATTCACCCAATAAAAAACAGTATTACGGACAAGAATTGCAGGATCTGGGTGTTTTTTTTCGGCTTCTGGTACTATTTTAACAATATCTGGATATGATTTTACTAATGCTTTAAATACTTCATCGCTGTAAAAAGTATATTCAACGGAATATGTAAATGAGACACAGCAAAATAAAAGAACAAAATTTAGTAATTTGTAGGTTTTTCTACACATTTCTAACTCCTATAAAAAGATATAGATATAACTATCCAAAACAACCTAACTTAAATAGATAAAAACACTACGATCTAAGATTTTTAACAACTTAAAAACAGTATACATAGAGGGATACACATTATTTTACTAAAAAATAAAAATTGGTTGTAAAAGCTATGGTTTAATGTATTATAATAGATTAGATATTTAGAGAACAGTACAGATCTTGCTAACTCTAAATTTTAGTAAAAATTTAAATAAAACAGTTGAAAGCTACTCTAATATAAAAAGTAATCAAGGTTGTTTTGTAGGAGAAAATTAATTATGAAGTTCCCTGTGATTGATAAAAATTCGTACATCCCCGCGTATATTCAAATCAAAGAACATTTTTTGCATATGATACAAAATCATGAATTAAAACCTGGGGATCAAATTCCACCCGAAAATGATATTGTTCAAGTGTCTGGTTTAAGTCGTATGACCGTTAGACAAGGGATACAACAGTTAGTTCAACAAGGTTATTTAAGAGCACAGCGCGGTCTTGGTACTTTTGTGACTACACCACCAGTATCAATTGATACCATGCAATTTTGTTCTTTTAGTAAGGCTTCACCCTTCAAAGATCAGGACGTTAAGTCTAAGATCTTTTTCTTTGAAGAAAGAAAAGCTGATGCAAAAATATCAAAAATATTAAATATTAATATTAAAGATCCTATTTGGTATATTGAGCGTGTCCGTACGGTTAACAAAGTGCCTTTTATGTATGAAGTATCTTATATGCCAAAGCATATTTTCTCTTATGAGTTAACAACAACAGATCTAGAAGGCTCAAAATACGAATGGGTTAAACGTGTAGCACCGTATGTTATTTCTTTTACAAAAAAGAATTATTCTTGTACTCTGGCTGGTCAAAAAATATCAGACATTTTTAATAATATTAATCCTAAAACGCCTCTAATTCAAATGACAATGACCTCATTATTAGAAAATCATATTCCTTTTGAATATACCACTGTATACTTTCATCCAAAAAATTGCCAATTAAGTACCATGCAATCATTTCACGAATAGTTAAATTGTTAAGAAAACCTCAAAAGAGGTTTTCTTTTTTTTTATCTTCTACTAATTCTATAATCCGATCAATCACCTGTTCTTTAAGCATATGAGAGGTATCAATAACAAGCCCATCTTTTGGTAATACCAAGGGGCTAATGGATCGATTCATATCTTCATGATCACGTAAAGCTATTTCTTTTTTCAGATCATCGAGTGATTTTTCAACACCTCGTTCTTGTAGTTCTAAAAGACGTCGTTTTGCACGAACTTCTACAGATGCATCAAGATAAATCTTAATATCAGCATGAGGAAAAACATTCGACCCCATATCACGCCCTTCGGCAACAACATGAGTATTATGTGCCAGTGATCGTTGTAATTGATACATTTTTTCACGTACTAAAGGATGAACGCTGACTATCTTAGAAGTATAAATATCCATCTCAGGTGTTCTAATAAATTCCGTAATATCTTCCTTGTTGGCAATAATACGTCCATTTTGAAAAGAAATTGTAAAATCATTTAATAATTTATGAAAAGTAGCATCTTCAAAAGAAAGATTATTTTTTTTCATTATATAAGCAAAGGATCGGTACATAGCACCCGTATCCAAAACTTCGATATTCAATCGCTGAGCGACTATTTTAGAAATAGAACTTTTACCAGCTCCAGCCGGTCCATCTATGGTCACAATCATGTTGATATTTTCCTTATTTTGAGAGGTGTTATAAACTAAAGAAAAGATAAGTACAATAACACTTATCTTTTCTTTAAAATCATCGTATAGTATTAGTTTTCGTCTTCTTCAACCTCAGTATTCGCTAAAAACTCTTCTAATTCTTCAGGAGTGAGATTGGCTAAAATCTCTTCTAATTCAGCATCTGTAGGTTCTTGTATATCATCAAGATCTAAGCTAGCATCATTAGCAGGACGCTTTACAGACTTCATCAAACCATCCAAATCATAAAAAGCACGTTTTTCTTCAATTAAAATATGAATTACCAGATCTACACAGTCCATAACCAGCCATCCTTCCGAATAATCCTCCGTAGGGTTTTGGAGAGGGTAGCCAGCCGTTTTAGTAATTAAAGATAAGGTCCGTCGTGCTGCTTCTAATTGCAGTATATGAGTAGCTGTAGCAACAATCACTAAGTCCGTTAAAGGACTGCGTCCTTGTACATCATAGACTTCGACATTATCCATTGTAAGACGTTCACACTCTTTAGTTATTTCATTAATTAATTCCTGCATTTTTGAGGAGATAGCCATTATTGTTGTTCCTTATATCTTGATCTAATATTTTCAATGGTTTGATTTCGTACATTTTGATCCATTTCCGGTAGTACCGTATAGAAAATAAATGTTAACAATTCTTGGTTCGAGACGTTCAGAAAAGAACGTTTTTTCAGATGATCCCATATTTTGAGATCTTGTTCAGCCTGTTTTCTTAATGAAATCTTGCTAGAATGCTGAGAGTTGTTCAAAAAGGTAAATAGCTCAGAAGCCTGTGAAATATTTCCAGAAAGAAAAATATTCAGCATTTGATATTTAGCCATAAAAGCTAAGATATCATAAGCTAATACATGCATTACTTGTGGCATAGAAACATTTCGATAATAAGATAATACTTGATCTTTTGTAAAATTTTTCATACCATATATTTTGGTAGCATTTTGAATAATTTTAGCAGAAGAAGTAAAATCATCAGTTTTATAAGTAGACTGAGACATAAATAAGTATTGTTCTTCTGATTTCAAAGAATATATAAATTCTTTATAAGAAAATTTTACCAAATCTTTTAGTAAAGTATTATAAAAAAAATGTGCGGTCTGAACACCATCAAAACTCATGATTGCTTCGTTAACACGCAGTTGCCTTAATTGATCTGCAAATTCAGGATTGTGTTCTTTTTGATCTAAAATCAATCCAAGTTCATTGGTTTTATTATCAGCAAATAACTGCATCTCTTGCTCGTTAATCAGGGTATTCCAGTGATTCATTCTTGTCTGTAGGCGAAATTTTTCTCCTTGAATGGCACAAGAACTCATAAAAAAAATCCCTATTAGTAATATATATTTCATAGAACACCTATTCAAAAATATTATCGTAAATCTGACTATCTTCAGATGTTTCGATTACAAAGATTTTTTGGTCATAACTTTTATTAAATTCTATATAAGTAAGAGAAAGTGTTGTGGTTATCCCAACACGAGACGTGCCTTTGATACGCTGGATCAAACCTGTTTTATCAGCGATTAATTCTATACCACGAAAACTTGTTGTATTCCACTTTGGTTCAAAATTTACCTGATAGGCAGGAGTCTGCCCATATACGATCTCAAGCCCTGATTTAGGCGCAGTAACAACATACTGCTTTCGGAGACGACGGATATTCCAAGAAGTTACTGTTGTTTCTTTTCCTAATTTTTGACGAGCGATAATTGAACCCTCTTGAATCCAAATAAAAGAACCGTCAGAAACAATTTTTTTATTATCCCCTGTACTACTTTTCTTAAATTCCATCACAAACTTATTTGGAGAAACATAGGTCATCACCCCATTAAAAGACTTTTTATCTTTTTGATAAACAAAATTAGCTTTAAAACTTTTATATGAAGCTGATTTTTTTTCAATAATATCTGCAACTGAATTAGCATTAAAGACACTGATTGCTTGAGCTGATAAGATTATTGGTATCATTAAAATGATCATAAAAACAAGTGACAAACGTTTCATGATTCCTCCTGTAAGTATAAACAATATTATTATAACTAAAAAAAAGAATTCCTGCAAGATATTTACACAAACAATACAGATATTATTTAAAAACAATACACAAAGAAAATAATCATCTTCCATCTAAAAGGAGAATTACTCTTAAAATCCTTGTACTTTTCAGGAAATTGATTTATAATATATTCTGTTAAATATAAATAACTTTATTTGTTAGGAGCCTTTACGTGAGCGAAGAAAAAATAATCAACGAAATTGAAACATCTGCTGAAGCTACCAAAAAAAAGACAGAAACTAAAAGCACAAAACCACCTATATCTGATGAAAAAAAGAAAGCTTTAGAAGCAACAATCAACCAACTGGAAAAACAATTCGGGAAAGGCTCTATGATGTGGCTTGGAAGTAAAGAGATCGAAGCAGTTCCTGTTATCCCAACAGGTGCTCTAACATTAGACCTTGCACTAGGAGTAGGAGGGATTCCTTATGGAAGAATTACCGAAATTTATGGACCCGAAGCTTCTGGTAAAACGACTCTTACTCTCAGTCTTATTGCAGAGGCTCAGCGTCAAGGTTCTACTTGTGCATTTATCGATGCAGAACACGCTTTAGATGCTGAGTATGCTAAAAACATTGGTGTTGATATTGAAAATTTATTAATCTCTCAGCCAGATAACGGAGAACAAGCTTTAGAAATAGCTGAAGCTTTGGTGAGAAGTGGTGCTGTTGAGTTAATAGTTATTGATTCTGTAGCAGCGCTTGTTCCTAAAAATGAAATCGAAGGAAATATGGGGGATTCTGTAATGGGAATGCAGGCACGTCTTATGAGCCAAGCACTCCGTAAGTTAACCCATATTGTCAGCAAAGCAAAATGTGCGATTATCTTCATTAACCAAATTCGTATGAAAATTGGTGTTCTATACGGAAGCCCTGAAACCACAACAGGTGGTATGGCTCTTAAATTCTACTCTTCTGTACGTATTGAAATCAGAAGAAAAGAACAACTCAAAAGAGGTGACGAAGTCTACGGAAATCTCGTTGTTGCTAAAGTCATTAAAAATAAAATGGCACCCCCACATAAAGCAGCAAACTTTGAAATAAGATTTGGAAAAGGAATCTCAAAAATTGCTTGTATCGTTGATGCAGCAACAGAACTTGGAATTATAGAACGTAAAGGTTCTTGGTATTTCCAAGGAGAAGACCGTATTGGTCAAGGTCGTGATAATGTCATTCAATTACTTGAATCTGATGAAGTAAAATTAAAAGAAATTGATGTATTAGTTCGTGAAAAACTTTCAAAATAATTAATAATAACGAGGTCTCTTCTATGGTAGAAGTATCACATCTTGAAGATGGTATTATTGCTCCTATTGGTTTCAAAGCAACAGGAGTCTCTTGTGGGCTAAAACATGGTGGCTCAAAAGATATTTCATTATTATTAAGTCAAGAGCCCTGTACCACTGCAATGGCATTTACAAAAAACAAAATTCAAGGATCCCATATTGCGGTCGATAAAGAACGAATCAATGGGACATGTCGGGCATTATTGATTAACAGTGGAAATGCTAACTGTCTCACTGGACAACAAGGTGTTGATGACGCTCAGGAAATTGTCAGGCTAACTGAAGAAAAGCTACAGCTTCGTACTGGTGAATGCTTATTGGCATCAACTGGTGTAATAGGGCAACCTATCGACATGCTACGTATCAAATATGGAATTGAAAGACTAGTCACTGTAATTCGTACCGAAAATAACATCAAACATTTTGGATCAGGGATTATGACTGCTGAAAACCGTCAGAAAAATCTTGCTTATGGATTTGTATTGGATGGGATTCCTGTTCGAATTGGTGTAAGTGCTAAAGGCACTACGATGATCAAACCATGGCTTGAAACAATGCAAGGAACATTAATTACTATTATCACTTCTGATATCTGTATTGAAAAAAAATTACTTCAAGATGCTCTCGCTGATGCAATTGGGATCTCATTTAATCGGATGAGTATTGATAATGATCTTAGCCCTAATGATAGTGTGTTTTTTCTTGCAAATGGAATGGCAAAAAATCCAATTATTTCTGATAAAAATGATCCTCGATATATTATTTTTTCTGAAGTACTACAACAGATTCTTATACAAACCACAAAACTTTTAATCAGACAAGGACTTGGTGTTACCAAATTAATCAATTTAAATATAAAAAATGCTGTTTCTGCAGAACAAGCAGAAAATCTTGTGCGAAAAATCGCTGAATCATATCAAGTGAAAACAGCTTTCTACGGTCAACTACCTGCTTGGCAAAAAATATTAAATGTTGTCTCCTATAGTAATACGGATTTTGATTTAAATTCAATAGAAATAAAAATCAATAATCAAGTACTTTTTTCAAATGGAGTCGCTAACATTGCAAACTACGCTACAGCAAGAAGTCATATGGCTCATGTAGAATGTTTAATCGAAGTAGATCTTAAAAAAGGTTCCTACGATACTCAATTATGGACCTGTGATCTTTCCCATGATTACGTTAAATCAAATTCTTTTTTATCAGAATAAATAATATAATAAAAAATCCCCTTAATAAGGGGATTTTTTATTATATTATTTGATGATATTTGGATTTGGTGTTGAGCTTTTAATTTTAGGAATCTGACTCGGAATGGATACAGAAACTTTTTTATAAAGTTGTTTTTGTTGTATAAAGTTAGGATCTGATGCCATCTCTAATGCTCCAGATAAAGGCATTCTTACATACGCACCAATTACTTTTTTACTTTCTGTAGAAAATAAAGTCAGATAGGTTACATTATCATGTAAGGATAATGTGTATTTAAGATTATAAATAGTATCGTGTACAAATTCGGACTCCTTTGCTGAAATAATTAATGTCACGTTTTGCGCATCTCTAAAGATAAGGCGTTGTTCTGTTGCTAATAATTTTTGATCTGAAAAAACATCTTTTGTAACATGAAAATACGACCAAGCTCCCAACAAAGATGCGTGATTTACAAGATTATCTGCATACGTAGAAATTGATAAAAATACAGATGCAAATATGCTTAGGAGTTGTTTTTTATTAACTTTTTTTTTAGCAACATTATTCATCTTCATCTCCATCTATACTAGACGTACGTCCTCTAAAAGTATTAGAAGCACTAGAAGCAGAATTTTTATTAATTGTAGGAAATTTTTTCCAATAAATACTTCTATCAGATTCAAAATTGGGACTTTTTGACATTTGAAGATATCCTTGATCAAGAATAGACCTCATAAAAAAACCTTGTTTATTTCGTATTTCTTGAGAACGTGGATCTTGATCAGCATAATGAAAGACAAAAAAATCATGCCCAAATAAATTATATTGAGTAATAATCAATAGACGTTGCATTCTAGATTCAAGAGTCTCTTTGGTTTTAATATTTTGGAGCCAAAAAGATCTACCATTAGTTTCGATGACAAGGACTTCCTCGCTTACAGAAGGAATATCAAATAATTTTGAATTTTCGGTATAAAAACGCCACCAAACACCAATATATTTTTCTGAAGGAATATTGCCGTTAGTATTTTCATAAGGAATCAATGGCTTTTCAAATTTTGATTTAATGTCTTCTAAGGTATTTGTTGCATTTAAAATACTAGAGATCGTTTCTAAAGAAGGCAAATCTTGCAAAGATGGTGGCTCCTCAAGAGGTGCTTCGGTAGTATTAGACACTGTTGAAAATAAGCTTGGAACAAGATTATCAAGAGATTGGGCGTATGTAGATACGGCAAAAAAGATCAATAGTAAGAAACATTGCATAAATAACCCCTTCTCGTTTTACGAGTATATCAATATTCTAATAAAATAATAAGATATTGTCAATCTCTATCTTAAGATATATAGTGTATGATATTTAAATCTATAAACATTAGTTAGAAAAATTATTGTAATAGTAATCCTATTGGATAATATCTTGTTTTAAATAAGGACGAAGAGCTTCTGGTACAACAATAGATCCATCTGCTTGTTGATAATTTTCAAAGATAGCCACTAAGGTTCTTCCTACAGCAAGAGATGACCCATTTAGTGTATGAAGATACTCTGTTTTTTTAGACCCTTCAGGACGGTAACGCATATCCGCACGACGAGCCTGAAAATCCAAACAATTAGATACGGAAGCAATCTCGCGATAAGTCCCAAAAGAAGGTAACCAAACTTCAATATCATAAGTCTTCGCAGCAGAAAAGCCCATATCACCTCTACTTAAAATAACAATACGATAAGGTAATCCTAATTTTTGAAGGATCTGCTCTGATGTCTGCAACATACGTTGGTGTTCAGATTCAGATTCTTCTGGTTTACAGATCGTCACTAATTCTACTTTATTAAACTGATGAACACGAATAAGACCTTTAGTATCTTTGCCATAACTACCTGCTTCTTTACGGAAAGAAGGTGAGTAAGCTGTAAAACGAGAAGGGAGTATTGTTTGATCAACAATTTCTCCACAATACATATTAGTCAATGCCACTTCAGCGGTAGGATTGAGAAACAAATCAGAGTCAGCAATTTTAAAAAGATCCTCTTCAAATTTAGGCAATTGACCTGTTCCATACAAAGCCCTATCTGATACAGCAAAAGGCACCCAAATTTGCTCGGCACCTGCTTCAATATTATGATCCAACATAAAATTAATTAATGCTATTTCAAGTCTTGCAGCGACACCGCGAAGAACAGGAAATCCACGTCCTGAAATTTCTGTAGCACGTTCTGGCTCCCAGAGTTTTAAATTGGTAAGAAGATCTACATGAGATAAAACTTCAAAATCAAAATCTTTGGGAGTTCCAATTTTTTTAATTTCAATATTTGAAGATTCATCTTTACCTGCAGGAACTTCTTCCAAAGGAATATTTGGAATACGTTCAAGGATCATTTTTAATTCTTGTTCAAATTCTTGTTGAGTAGACTCTAATGCTACCATTTTTTCTTTGATTTCATCAGCTTCTTTTAATAAAGCATCTGCTCCAGCATGATCACCAGAAGCTTTTTTTGTTCCAATTTCTTTAGATAAAGAATTACGTCGATTACGTAGCTCATCTGCTTGCAATTGGGCTGTTTTACGAGCCTCGTTCACTTCCAGTGCTTTTTCAATTATTAAAAAATCAATACGATCTTTTAATAATTCTTGAATTTTTTCTGTTGATTCATTTAAACGATTAATATCAAACATAACTACTCCTAACTTCTATATCGTTCAAGAATTAATTCTACATACGCAGGGGTGACTTTTAAATTTTTAGAAATATCAGCAACGCTCCATTTTTGATCACGAAGTCTGAGGATATTTTTTACATTTTGATCATCAGCATCATCTGGATTTTGTCTAGGGAGACCCATGTTAGCACCCGCTTTTTCAATATTATTCATTGCTTTTGCGATCCATTCTCTCATTTTATCAAGACGCTTCACCTCAGCGTCAATATGAACAATCATATGATCCAGCTCACCAAAACGCGATACAGCAGAATGGATTTTTGTTTGATCACCCGCTAAAATGGTCATATCTGATTGAAGAGAAGAAAAACGCTTTTGCAATTCATCGGAGAATGTAGAAATTTCTTCTACTTTTGAAATCAATGTCTCAGTAGAATTAGATAAGGACAAAACTCCTTGATCTGTTAAATTTAGTTTACCAAGAATTTCATCCACCATTTCTTTTCTTTGTTGTAAAATATCGAGAGATTCTTGAAGGTCATTAAAAGAAGATAGATTCTTCAAGAGAAGTTCTTCTATATTTTTAGCACGTTCTTTTTCTGCGTCAAGTTGTTGAAAAATAGAAGATACAGCCTTCACATCATTAATAGAATGGATCAACTGTTCCCTGGTACGTTCGGCTTCTTCTGTATAGATAGAAAGATTATTAACCTGAGATTCCAAAGAATCTCTAAATGTTGCCATATTTTGGAGAACTTCTTTACCTTCATAATAAGAATTTTTAAGATTGCCCATAAGATCTTCCATTTCTTTTCGGAGCTGGGAAACCTCATGCGAGCTTTGATGAAGTTTTTGAATAAGCTCATCTGCTTTATCTAATTTTTCTGATTTTTTATAAAAAGCCACTAATTGCTTATCAACATTTTTAATCCTAGTGGTTAATCGATCCAGGTCTTTATCTGCAACATCACGAACCTCTTTCTCTTGCTTCCATAAATCTTCTTTAAGAACAGTTATTTCTTGACGGGCAAGTTCTAGTTGATGGTGAAGATCGTCTTTACACCCTCTCATATGATCTGAGGCATAATGTTTTAAATCATCAATACGACGAGAAGATTCTTGAACAAGACGCTCTGATTCGTCTTTTAGTTTTGTTAAGGAGGTGTCTTTAATTTGAGTTAACATATGTTCAATATTAGTGATTTCACTGTGAATACTATTATATTTATCACGTGCTTCACCAACGATTTCAGCATACTGCTCTTGCCATGCTTGATTCTCACGATCAAAATTAGCTCGTTCCCGATCAAATAAATCCTGTACTAAAATTTTTACTTCATTACTGAGAGATTGAACATTATTCATAATCAACTCTGAAGCAACAGATAATGCTTTATCTTTATCTTTTTCTAGTTCACCAATCATTGTTCCAATCTTATCCTTTTCAAGATCAAAATGCTGATTAATTTCTTGAAATCGTTGTTCAAGAAAATCAACATATTTTTGTTTTTCTGAAACTGATTTTTTTAAGTCTTCAGCATCACGGAACATAGATTGGATGGTTTCTTGATATTGTTCTTTATATTCTTTTTCAAGAACTTTTGTAATCTCTTCGATACTTTTTTGTAAACGTTCTTGGTTAGCACTGCGGAAATTTTCTTCAACACCTTCAAGATTTTCGTTAATTTTTTCTTCAAGTTTTTCTCTAAAATCAGCTAGAATACTATTTGCATAAGTATTTGTATTATCGACACTATCACGAAGATCTGTGATTGTCGTTTGAAATTTTTGTTCTTCAAGAGATAAGTATTCTGTTGTTTTTGTATTAAGTGCTTTAAAACGTTCTTCGATATTGAATTCTTGCTCTACGAAAGCAGTAGAAATACGTGTTAGTTCACCTCTGATATTTTCAATTTGTCCTTCAAGATCTTTTTCTAAGCGATTTTTAGCAGAATCTGCTTTTTGTGATAATTGATAAAAAGCATCATTAACTTGAATATCAAAACTCTGTGCTTTTGATTCCAGTGCATGCTCAAATTTGGCTTGCGTATCGACAAATAGGACATTTACTTGATCCATAGAAGAAGAAATATGGCCCAAAATAGTAGCCTCAGATTCTTGGAAAAACTGCTCTTTTTGACGAATAGTATTTTCTATCTGGTCTTTATCAAGACTCATATCTTCTTTAAACTTACTCCACATATCAAAAATATCTTCCAAATTCGTATGAGCAATAGTTTTAGCTAATTCGATATCACTGTCATATTTTTGTTGAAGTGTCACTAAATTTATTTCTATATAGTCTTTAAATTCTTTAATTCGATTAGCAATAGAATCAGAAGTACCACTAAGCTCACCGATTTTAATGCTAATTTCTTGATCTTTATGATCCATCTGTTCACGAGCATGCAGTAAATATTTATCAAGATCTTTTTGTAAATTATGATGAAAAGATAAAAGTTCTTGGCTCGTTTTTTGTTTTAAGTTATCTACAAATATTTTATAATCTGATTCAAATAAATTCATACTATCTTGAAGAGACTCCATATTTTTAGCTATAGTTTTGGACTGTTCTTTCATTTCTAGAACTGTGCCAATCTTTTCTTCGGCATCTTTAAATTCTGCATTAATTTGTTTATAAGTAGAAAGCTCGTACTCAATACCTTGAATCTCCGCCCGAAGTGATGCTAAAAGCTCTTGGCCATGAAACATATCTTGATCAAATTCCTTCATTTTTTCTTGAAGCACTTGAGAAATACGATGCATTCGATCAATAGCTATCTCAGAAGCAATCATCTTGTCATTGAATTCTTTTTCTTTTTTGTGAAGCATTGTTTCAATTCGACGCTCAGATTGCTTTAAAAAATCTTGAAGAGAATGCACAGAGATATTACGAGCATCCGTATGTCTAAAATAAAACAATAAGCCTGTAAAAACTAGTAGTGAAAGAAGTGGAAGTAAAATTTCCATAATAATTTATCAATATCCTTTTTGTATGCAGAGATTTATAGTAAAGTTGGTGTCTGCACCATAGTATATTATAAATAAAAATTAAAAATATTTCAACATAAACTATAGAAGATATTAAGCTCTTTTACTCTTGATTTTTATAAGATAATTAATTATAATTAATTATCTTAATTATTATAAAAATCAAATCTCGGAGTGATTTTGTGCTTAAAAAAAACAAGGCATTAAAACTAGCACCTTGGTGGAAAAGACTAGTTGCTTATGGTATAGATCAATTGTTTCTATTTACATTTTTAACCATCTTCATTATGGGAATCTATAGTAAAGATTTTGTAGAATTAATCCAAGGGATTAAACAGATCTCTGAAAAATCAATAATCACTGAAAGCCTTTCAACAATCTTCTCTTCTAATGAATTAAATCAACTTAGTCCAGAAAAACAAATTCAATTTTACTTAATTCAAGTAATCCAACACAAATATTCTAGATCAATATTTATGTTGTCACAAATACTATCTTCATTATATTTCTTTCTATTATGGCTTGGTTCTGGGCAAACAATAGGAGCATCTCTTTTAAAAATCAGAGTAATCTCTCATTCTGGTTCAAAACCAAACATAGTATCTGTTATCACAAGAGTTATTACCCTGAAAATTGCTGAAATTGCATGGGGATTACCTTTTTTAATTGTCACCAATCCGATATTTAAAGAACGTATTCACGATACAGCTTCTCAGACAATTGTAATAGAAGATTTTAATATAGATGAATTGATGGATTCTTCAGACATTGTTAAGACAGAAGAACAAACAGATTTCCATTACCCAAAAGATTCAGATGACCAAAAATAATAAAACTCCCTAATATTAGGGAGTTTTATTTGATTCTAGATATACCTATTCTAGCTAAGCTTGCTTAATTAATTGTAGGATTAATCTTGAAGTATCCACAAGATCTTTAATACGGATAAATTCTTTAACACTATGGATTTCCTCCATACCCACACTGATTACGGTACAATCAATATTATTAGTTGTGTAAACATTTGCATTTGTACCACCACAAGATTCTTCATATTTAGGATTAATGTCCAATGCTTTTAATCCATCTGCAATAAACTGGATAAGCGGAGAATTTTCTGTAAAATCATAGCCTACATTAGATAACGAAATCTCACATTTAATATCTATCGCTTTATCTTGATGATTAAGAACAGCTTTTTTTACTTGATCTAAGATTGGTTGGCATTTTGAATCGACTATAGAACGTACTTCGCCGACTATCTTTACATAATCTGGTACGACATTTCGTCCCGTCCCGCCATTAATAAGCCCGACATTACAGACTGTATCATTGGCAATTCGTCCTGATGGTAAATCTACAATAACACAAGCAGCCACTTTTATAGCATTTATTCCTTTTTCGGGAGCTACACCAGCATGTGAAGATTTTCCGATAACATTAATTACATATTCATAGTGGTAAGGGGCTTTGAGATTAATACTTCCTACAGGACCACCAGAATCTAAAATAATACCATAATCAAGATTTTTAAATTCTTCTTGAGGAATAAACTGAGCTCCTATAAGCCCTACTTCTTCAGCAGAAGAAATAATAAATAAAAGCTCTCCATGAGGAATTTTTTGTTCTAAGATTTCGTCAATAGCAACTAACATACTTGCAATAGCACATTTATCATCAGCACCAAGCACGCTATTTCCTGAAGATCTAATAATATCACCCTCAATAATAGGTATAACATTGTCGCAAGGTTTGACCGTATCTGCATGAGCATCAAAAAACAATCCTTTTTTACTAGGATCCGTTGCTGGGATTCTTATTAACATATTTGCTGTTTCTTGTTGAAACTTATTCGAAAAATAGGATACTTTTTTAACAAGAACATTTTTACCAATAAGATAATGCTCAATATAATTGAAAACTTCTTTTTCTTCAAAACTCGGTGAAGAAATTTTGGCCAAATCAACAAATATTTTTACTACTTTTTCTTGAACTTCCACAGGACACCTCTTATTTGTCATTCTTATTGTTTATTATAACAAACTATCACTAAAAATCAATATTATAAGTAAAATTTCCTGTCTCTTTCAGTGTTGCAAAAAGATCAAAAGTAAGTTATACTAGCATATCTTCATTAAAAATTCAAATCAAAAATCAGGAGGTCATGATGCAGACTCTGTCTTTGGAAATCACTGCGAAAACATGTAATCGCCTGATTAAAGAACTCTTAATTAATATACACACTACAGAAAATATTATCAAAAAACTATTAGCATCTAATCCCTCTTTTATTTCTTTTGCTCATCAACTATCTCTTACAGAGCGTTCCTTTCTTCACTATTGGCAAAAACTATGTTCTCAAGAAAAAAATAAATTTAGTATTGTCCTATCAGCACCTTTTAATAGTGATCTACTACATTTTTTGACATCAATAGATAGTTCATTTTCGATTCCTGAATTTGATATTTATATTCCAAAACTGACACTTTCTAAAAAAGCTCTTTCTCCAAAATATATTCTTAATGTTATTGACTCCAGCCTTAGTTTTAAAACCAGTGATCTTTCTTTTTTATTTCCGAGTGCATTTCCTTATGTAATCTCAGGAGAATGTATAGGTCCTATGGATTCTCCGCTTAGTGGGCAGGTACTAGAATCACTTTATGAACATAATCGTGCTGTGCTACCTGTTCAGGATATATCATTTCTTACTAACGAAATCCATACAGAAAACAATTATTTTTCTTCTTTAATTACAACACCAAGAATCTTAAAATCAGAAGATATGACCACTATTTTTGAGTTTAATTATCATTCTAATAAATATGAACTTGAAGTATTTGTCGAAGCATCGATCGATAAAAAAAAGATGCGATTTGCATTACCTCTTGAAAAAACTCAACAACTCCTCAAAAAAAAACAAGCTCTTACCCTACTTAGTGAAAAAAACAACGCTGTATTATTGATTGATGAAAATAATCCTATTCGTGAAAAACTACAAAGTATTATTAGTACAAGTTTTAGAAATTTTTATACTTTGCTTGGCGAAATTTCAGAGAATAAAATTGTTACTAATGATAAAAGTAATTTATTTGAATCATTTTTACCAAAAGTGATTAACGATGTTCAGCTTTTCAAATCTCACAACAACAAAAAATTACGATTTTACTTAGAAAACAAAAGCCCTTCTGTTGCAATAAAAAGTGCATCTCAGACTCCTTTATTTGCTAATACTGATTGGCTATCTGTAGATTTTGAATTTGATCATCACGATATCAAACTTACCCTTCAAGATCTCGCAAGTATCATTCAACATGGATTTATTGAAAAAAACGATGCTCTTATTACAATTTCTGAATCTGAGATCGATCCTATTGCTAAACTTCTTGAAATCAGCAAAGTACGAGGTGAAGATAATCTTGAAATCCAGGCAACATTTTTGCCATGGCTTATTTCTTTATATCCACATGCGACAATTCCTCAAGATTGGTCTGCCCTCAAAAAATTTATCACAGAAAATATTACTCCTGATATTACTCTAAGTACCTTCGCTGAAGAAACACTCCGTGATTATCAAAAAAATGGCGTGAAAAGACTAGGAATGTTACATGAATTTGGTTTTGGAAGTGTTCTTGCTGATGAAATGGGACTTGGAAAAACCTTACAAATTTTAACTTTACTTGATATTTATCTCAAAAAAGGTCAAGCTTTAATTGTCACCCCAAGTGCTTTGACGCTAAACTGGAAAGCTGAGATCGAAAAATTTTATCCAGAACATTTTAAAATATTAATAGTTAAAGGCACAAAAGACATCCGAAACAAAAAAATTGAAGCAATTGATCAATATAATATTATTATTACGTCTTATAACACGCTAAGCTCTGACAGAGATCTTTACGAAAATTTAAATTTTGAATTTCTGATTATTGATGAAGCTCAACAGATTAAAAATAAAAATGCTCAGCGTTCTAAAAGTGTAAAAAATATTAAAGCTAGAACACGAATTGCTGTAAGTGGTACTCCTCTCGAAAATAATATTGCAGATCTTTGGTCGATTTTTGATTTTATTATGCCTAAATTTTTAGGAACTTACAAACACTTTCAAAAAAACTTTGAAGAACCTTTAAAAAATTTTGATACCGATAAACGAAAATCTATCTTAACACGTTTAAAACAAATGACCAGTCTTTTTATAATCAGACGCACCAAAGCTACTACTTATAAAGAACTTCCATCTAAAATTGAACAGACGATCATCACAGAATTAACCACAAAACAAAAAACACTTTATTTGGACACCTTATCTCAAGCTCGTACTAATTTTTTCAATATTGTCGAAACAAAAGGCTTTAACCAAAGTCGTATTGATTTTTTATCAGCACTTACCAATTTACGTCAGATTGCTCTTCATCCAGGATTAGTTTATCCTGAGTTGATTGAAGAAGACTCTGAGGAGTATTCCTCTAAAATCACTATCTTATTAGAACTACTAGATGAAGCCTTTAGTTCAGGGCATCGTGTGCTTATTTTTAGTCAATTTGTATCTATGCTTTCGATTCTTAAAAAAGAACTGGTTAAAGAAAATGTTGAATTTTTATACATCGATGGAAAAACTCCTAATCGTGTGGAATTATGTGATGTCTTTAATAATGGTACTGCACCAGTCTTTTTAATTTCATTAAAAGCTGGTGGTGTTGGGCTAAATCTAACAGGAGCTGACACTGTTATTTTATTTGATCCTTGGTGGAATCCTTCTGTAGAAAATCAGGCTGTTGACAGAGCACATCGTATTGGACAGCATAAAGTAGTAAATGTATATCGTATTATGACAAAAGGCACAATTGAAGAAAAAATCTATAACCTACAACGCAAAAAAGAATTTTTATTTGATAATATTATACAAGAAAATCCTAATTTTGAGCAATTCTCATCTGAAGAGTTACTATCGTTATTAAATGTTGATGAAGAATCATTTGATGAATAAGATAACTAATAAAAAGAGTACCATAGGGTACTCTTTTTATTTCACTTTATAGTATTGTAGTCGAAGAGCATTTAATATTGATAAGATAGTAACACCAACATCAGCAAAAACAGCAAACCACATAGATGTTAAACCAAAAGCACCCATAACAATAAATATCAGCTTTACCAGCAAAGCAAAAATAATATTTTGCCATACAACATAGGATGTAGCTTTAGAAATATCAATAGCTGTAAGAAATTTCATTGGATCATCGTTTTGGATGACGATATCAGCTGATTCAATAGCCAGTTCACTCCCAAATCCACCCATCGCAATACCAATATCACTAATTGATAATAGTGGCGCATCGTTAATACCGTCGCCTAAAAAGGCTGTTCGTTTACCACTATGTTTTTCTTTAATTGCTAGGGCTGTTTCAATTTTTTGATCAGGAAGTAATTCTCCATAGCATTCATCAATCCCTAGCTTATTTGCTGTATATTCAACAATTTTGTTGCGATCTCCAGAAAGCATTGCAATATGAATATTCATCTCATGACATTTTTGAACAAATTCCTTAGTATTTTCACGAAGCTCGTCCAAAACTTCTACATATCCAACATATTTCCCCGAAACAGCTACAAAAATCGGTGTAGAAACGATATTGTACTGATCTTCTAAGAGAAGATTGGAGACAGTTCTTTCTTTCAAAAATGAGTAAGTTCCTGCAAGAATTTCTTGTTCATTATAAGTACCTGAAATCCCTTTTCCCATAATTTCTTGAAAATTCATAATTGGAAGTAAAGGAATAGAAGATTCTTCAGCATAAGCTACAATTGATTTTGCAATAGGATGATTGCTTTTTTGTTCTAAGGAACAAAGATAACTAAGTAAGAGTCTTGTATCAATATCAGAAATAATTTTTTGGAGAGAAAGTTTACCTTTAGTCATTGTACCAGTTTTATCAGTTAGTAAAACTTTTACAGATGAAATAGTATTAAGATAATTTCCTCCCTTAAATAAAACTCCATTTTTTGCAGCAACACCAATACCAGAAAAAAAAGTTAAAGGAACACTCACAACTAAAGCACAAGGACAAGAAATAACTAAAAATACCATAGATCGATAAAGCCAATCTGAAAATACATAATCAGAAATAAAGAAAAAAGGAATAATCACTAGCAATATTGCTCCCGCAAATACTGTAGGTGTATAATAGCGAGCAATTCTGCGAATCATCTCCTCTGCAGGAGCTTTGTTTTTGGAGGATTCTTGTACTAAAGTAAGAATACGTGACAGTGTAGAGTTTTCATAAGTTTTGGTAGTGGAAAGTCTAATCACACTATTTAATGGAATCATCCCAGATAAAACTTCTTCCCCTTTTCTAATAAATTGTGGAAGAGATTCTCCTGTTAAAGCAACACTATTTACGTAGGTATCATCAGAAATAAGAACTCCATCCAAAGCAATCCTTTCCCCTACCTTAATCTCAATAATATCATTAATGTTTATTTCTTTAGGATGTAGTTCTTTAAGTCCTTGAGCTGTAAGTATGGTAACAATATCAGGTCTCATATCAAGTAGCTGAGAGATACTGCTTTTTGTTTTAGTCACAGCAATATCTTGGAAAAATTCTCCCACACGGTAAAATACCATTACAGCTAGACCTTCTGAATACATCTCAATACTAAATGCACCTATTGTCGCGACAATCATTAAGGTTAACTCATTTAACCAATCTTTTTTCATTAATAGTTCAAAAGCTTCCTTAAAGACAGGACAAGTCACCAATAAGTAACTACCTAAAAACCAAAATAAAGAAAATGGCTCAAATTCAGGAACAAACTCCTCCAACAATAATCCACCCCCTAGTGTAATTAATGCAAAAATCAAATCAATATTTTTAGTAGGCAAAGGTGGACAACAAGATATTGAATCTTGTTTATTGCAACAATTTTTAGACATATTTATTCCTTATTTATAAATTTAAAAATGGTTTTGGAAATAATAACATCCCATCACCGTAGCTAAAAAAACGATATTTTTGAGCTAGTGCTTCTTCGTATAATTTTTTTGTTGGTTCAATACCAATAAATGCCTGTACAAGTAAGAGTAGTGTAGAGTGAGGAAGATGAAAATTTGTAATTAAAGCATCAATGGCTTGAAATTCATAACCAGGTTTGATAAAAATATTGGTAGATCCATCAATATCATGATTTGGAAGATCCTTCCAATTAATAGATTCAAGGACACGGCATACCGTTGTACCAGCAGCAATAATTCGCCCTTTATTTTTTTTAACTTCTAAAATATGCTTTATAGTATTGTGAGAAATAAAAAACTTTTCCCGATGCATTTGAAATTCATTGGGGTCTTTATCCATCGGTTTAAAGGTACCCATTCCCACATGAAGCGTCACTTCATCAAAAAGCACACCTTTTTGTTTTAGGTTTAAAATCACCTCTTCAGAAAAACGAAGAGAAGCCGTCGGTGCTGCGACAGATCCATAGTATTTTGCAAAAATTGTCTGATATCGTTCTTCATCTTCGGAGGTATATAATATTTCCCCTCTTTTTTTTCTTTCATCAATAATATAAGGAGGAAGAGGTACTTGTCCTATTTTATCTGCATCTTCAGCAAAAAAAGCTCGTTCAAAAACTATTCTTCGGATTCCATCTTCTAAAATATCTTCTACTTTAACTTTTGTTCCATCAAGTAAAGAAAAAAAATCTCCTTTTTTAAAACGACGAGCTTTTTTGATCATAGCAGTCCATGTATTAGAATTTTCTTGATCAAGTAATAATAGTTCAGAGTTGACCTCGCTTTTTTGAGAAACAATATCTAAACGAGCTTTAAATACCTTGCTATTATTAAAAATAATCAAATCTCCGGCAGAAAGATAGTCTGAAATGTTTTTAAATGATTTGTGATACATTTTTTTGTTATTATAGATCATCATGCGATCATGGTCACGGGTTGGAGAAGGATGAGTAGCTATTAATTCAGGTGGTAAAAAAAAATCTAGAAAATAAGACAAATGAGACATAATAAAACTCCAATAAGAAAATATTGTATTGTAACAATATACTTGACTTTATAGTCATAAATTAATTATATTATAAGCGGAGGAAGTTAATATGTCAAACAATAAATTTGTATATTCAGAAGATCAAATATATGAGGCTATTATTAAAACCCTCTCAGGGGATTCTGACTCATTCGAAATAATTTATGACTCTTATTATAAGATGGTTGTATCAATTATTAGAAGAATTGTCCATCCATTATCCTCCGAATTAGATTCTTTAGTTAATGAATCTTTTTTATTAATATATAAAGGATTAAAAGGATTTAAAAGAAATTCTAAATTTTCTACTTATATTTATCGAATAGTACTCCATTATTCTTTCAAAGTATCTAAAAAAAGAAATAAAGATAAAAAACATCTTATTATTTTTGGAGAAAACAGTAATGGTATTGAGAACATTCCTTCTAAAAAAGAAACAGAACAAGAAATTGTGGATAAGGCATTTTTAGATAAAGCAATTGGTTCTCTCAGTGAAGAAATGCAGGAAGCAATAGATCTCTATTATTATGATCAATATTCTATCAAAGAAATTGCAAGAATAACTGGAACAACAGAAACCGCTATTAAAAATCGTCTTTATCAAGCAAGAAATAAAATCAAGTCATTTTTACCGAAAGGAGTCTATGATGAATAAAAGTCAGTCAGACAATAAAGATTTTGATGATCTCGATAACTTAATAAAAGAATATTATGAAGAACACTATTTTGGAATAGCTAGTGATAATGATGTGTGCAAAGAACTTATTATTAATACTATTAAAAAACATACAGAAAAGGGAGTTACCAATAAAATAAAATCATATTCTCTATTCTTGTTATTTTT
This sequence comes from Brevinema sp., assembly GCA_051647205.1. Taxonomy (GTDB): domain Bacteria; phylum Spirochaetota; class Brevinematia; order Brevinematales; family Brevinemataceae; genus Brevinema_A. The sequence continues at coordinate 21,826 of JBOFDR010000058.1, forward strand.
AATCGCTTTAGTTATCATTATTTTAATGATATAGCTAGCCCCAGTAAGGTTATCTGTATATACACATTAAAACCCACCGATATATCGGTGGGTTTTATCTTTATTACTTTGCTTCTTTACGAACAATATCTTTAACTTTCATGAGACGAGCTAAGTTGGAACGATCCATTTCATCAAGTTTCATTACGATGAAACGAATTATTTCCTTAGTTTGAGGAATGAGGCGATATTCTAAAGCGTTTACACGGCGTCTTGTTTTTTCAATTTCTATTGCAAGAAGTTCAACAAGTTTTTCCATTTCTGCAAGTTCGATTAATTTTTGAGCTACCCCAGAAAAAATATCCAAAGCCGCATCAACTTCTGCAGAAGTACCGATCAATCCATACTCATGAAGAGATCCTTTTTGTTCAAATTCAAATTCCGGTGAACGAACACCTAAAGTATTAATAACATTAACTTTCAAAGAAATTTCAGCATTAGAAGCATCAAAAACCATAGATGATGTAGCTTCATCCATCACACTACGAGCGATCATAAAATAAGTATAAGCTTTTTTGAGCTCTGCTTCGACAGTCTCTCTGAGTTCCTTCAAAACATATACTTTTTCTAAAAAAAGTTTTGTTAAAGCATCTTGCTTATCTTTTAATAATTTATGACCTCTTGTTGCAGTACGAAGCTTTGCTTTTTGAGATTGAAGCTCCATTCGATTAGGATTGGCTTGAATCATGGGAGTCTCCTATTTTTCTGCCTTATCTAGGTAACTTTGGAGATACTTGTCTTTGTATTCTTGACGAACACGTTTTAGTTCCCCAAGAGGTAATTTTGCCATCAATTGATAACCAAGATCAATGGTATCTTTAATGATATCACGATTTTCAGTTTCTCCTTGTGCAACAAATTTACGCTCATAACCGTCAACAAAAGCTGCAAATTTTTGATCATCTGGAGTTAATGCTCCTTCACCAAGAATTGCTTCAAGTTCTTTTGCTTCTTTACCACGTGCATAAGCAGCAAAAAGTTGGTTTGCAAAATCTGCATGGTCTTCACGTGTTTTATTTTTACCTATCCCCTTATCTCTAAGACGTGATAAGGATGGTAGAACATCTACAGGAGGATAGATACCTTTAGCATGTAACGCTCTAGAAAGGATAATTTGTCCTTCTGTAATATATCCTGTTAAGTCTGGAATTGGGTGAGTTTTATCATCTTCAGGCATTGAAAGGATAGGAAGCATAGTCACAGAGCCTTTTCGTCCATTAACTTTACCAGCTCTTTCATAAAGAGTTGCAAGGTCTGTATAGAGATACCCTGGGTAACCTCTGCGTCCTGGAACTTCCTTACGAGCAGCAGAAATTTCACGAAGTGCTTCGGCATAGTTAGTCATATCTGTTAAGATAACCAAAATATGCATATCTTGTTCAAATGCCAAGTATTCAGCTGTGGTCAATGCCATACGAGGAGTAGAAATTCTTTCAATAGATGGATCATCAGCAAGATTGATGAACATAACAGTACGTTCAATAGCACCTGTTTTTCTGAGATCTTCCATGAAGAAGTCAGCTTCTTCATGGGTTACACCCATCGCTGCAAACACCACCGCAAAGTTATCCCCGTCTTTTAAAGTACGAGCTTGCCGTGCAATTTGTGCTGCTAATTGAGAGTGAGGCAATCCTGATCCAGAGAAAATAGGTAATTTTTGTCCACGAACAATAGGACTCATCCCATCGATTGAAGAAATACCTGTTTGAATAAATTCATCCGGATAATCGCGACTAAATGGATTTATAGACGCACCATTAATATCAAGATATTTATCAGCAATTAATTCAGGAGCTCCATCTTTTGGTTTACCTGAACCATTAAAAACTCTACCCAGCATATCTGGAGATACAGCAACAGTAAGAGTTTTTCCTAAAAAAGTAACTTTTGTATTTTGAACATCGATACCAGATGTTCCTTCAAACACCTGTACCAAAGCACGGTCGGTTTGAGTATCGAGAACCTTACCAGTACGGCGTGTACCATCTGATAGTTCTATTTCAACAAGTTCTTCATATTTCACATTTGCAACTTTTTCCACAATAACAAGAGGTCCTTCAACCCCACGAATAGTACGGTATTCTTTAAGCATTATTTCCTCCTGCATTTATGGTTGAAAATTCTTTGTTAATTTCATCCTCAAATGATTTAAAGTAAACTTCAAATTGGTCATTAGGAATATATTTTAAATCAGCAAATTTACTATTACATGGAAGTGCTTCAATTTTTGCAAATTCAACACCTTGTTTGATTACCTCTACTCCATTATGATAGAATGCTAAAATAACTTTTAACATAGCACGTTGTTTTTGGATAGGAGTATATGTATCTACATCATGGAAGGAGTTTTGGTGTAAAAAGTCTTCTCTAATTTGTTTAGAAGTGTGTAGTACAAGCCGTTGTTCTCTAGTCAAAGAATCAATACCAACAAGTCTTACGATTTCTTTTAATTCAGATTCTTCTTTAAGGAGACGCATTCCTAAAGTTCTCATTTCTGCCCAATCTTCAGAGATATTATTTCTCCAATAATCTGTTAATTGAGGTGCGTATTGAGAGTAACTTTGTAACCAATCAATTGCTGGAAAGTGTCTTTGATAAGCAAGAGCAGAGCTCAAAGCCCAGAACACTTTTACCACACGAAGAGTGTTTTGAGTCACAGGCTCAGAGAAATCTCCTCCAGGAGGAGACACAGCTCCAATGACGGATACTGAAGCAACTTTTTGCTCTTTTCCTAAAATTTCAACAATACCAGCTCTTTCATAGAAAGTAGCTAATTTGGATCCAAGGTACGCTGGATAACCTTCTTCACCAGGCATTTCTTCAAGTCGTCCACTCATTTCACGAAGTGCTTCTGCCCAACGAGAAGTAGAGTCAGCCATGATAGCTACATGGTATCCTTGATCACGGAAATATTCTGCAAGAGTAATACCTGTATAAATAGAAGCCTCACGAGCAGCCACAGGCATATTAGAAGTATTAGCAATAAGAACGGTTCTATCCATGAGAGGTTTTCCAGATTTTGGATCAATCAACTCAGGAAATTCTTTCAAAACGTCTGTCATCTCATTCCCACGCTCTCCACAACCAACATATACAACCACTTCAGCTTCAGACCATTTTGCTAATTGGTGTTGAGTCACAGTTTTACCAGCACCAAAAGGTCCTGGAATCGCAGCTGTTCCACCTTTAACTAAAGGGAAGAAGGTATCAATGACACGTTGACCTGTTAGCATTTGGGTACGAGGAGGTAATTTTTTCTTTACTGGGCGAGGGATACGCACTGGCCAATAGTGAGCAAGTTTTACTTCAACATCTTTACCGGATTTTGTATCTGTAATCACACCAATAACTTCAGTCACATTAAAAGATCCTGTGTTAAGAGATTTTAATATCCCGTTAACTCCATAAGGAACAAGGATTTTTGTTTGAATAAGTTCAGTTTCTTGAACAGTTCCAAGGATATCTCCTGCTTCTACTTCATCACCGATTTTTGCAGTAGCATGGAACTCCCATTTTTTAGTATGATCTAAGGCAGGAACATCAATACCACGAGCAATAAAGATAGAGTTTGATGCTTTTTCAATTGCTTCTAGAGGACGTTGGATCCCATCAAAAAAATTTCCGATAAGACCTGGGCCTAATTCTAATGATAATGGTTTACCAGTAGTTACTACTGGCTCACCAGGTCCAACGCCTGATGTTTCTTCATAAATTTGGATATAGGCATTATCACCATCAAGACGGATAATTTCTCCGATTAATTGCAAATCACCTACTTTTACCATATCGTACATTTTTGTACCAGTCATACCACTTGCAATCACAAGAGGGCCGGTCACTTTGATTATTTGTCCATGTTCTTTCATTACTTACATTCCTCCCTTTTGGGCAAAAATATCAATGCCAATTGCACGAGTAACTTGTGCACTGAGATGCTTCAATGCAACTCCACCATCTCCTGTTGTTCCAGGTATAGATGTAATTGCGACTCCTCGGTATTGGTCATTTATTTTTGAGATAATATCAAAAACAGGCTCTGCCAATGTTTCTTCAATAAAAATAATCCCAAAAGTTCCTTGCTCAGCTATTTGACGAACTGTCTGTAATAACTGGTCAGGGGTTTCTACTTCAAATGATTCTGCACCAATAGATCGAAAAGGCAATACAGTATCAGCATTACCGATAACAGCAATTTTTTTATGTTCTGACATATCTCACCCTTCCTTTGATCTCTTGTACATTCATATTATTGAGTTTGCCAATAATAATGAGTTTAAGATTTTTGATCTCAAGAGAGAAAATCCTCAAACTTTCCTCAACAACAGCAGGTCCAGAAATAATAAATGATAAGTTGTGTACCTGATCCATTAAGTATTCATCGATTTTCTTTTCTAAGATAGTACAAGATTTTGTCTCAGACCAATGCTGAATACCATCTTGCAACGCTTCAGCATAAGCAGCGGTCATCATAAAATCAGACACATCATCAAGAGATAAGTTGGTTTGATCTGCAAAAAATCCTGAGGAAATATATCCTCCGGAGATCATAATTTCTTCTATTTTTTGCTTATCAAGATCCATCTTAAATGCACGGAAGAAGTTTTTGATGTTTTCACAATCAATTTCTTTTTTATAAAGATCAAGAATATTTTTATAAGAATCAGGACAGCGTGTATATGCATCTTGTAAAATTGTCAATCGGTATTGATAATAGGCTTTATCTATCAAAAATTCTATACTTCTAGCACTGATCTGATTATTTTGTTCACATTCAATCAGTGCTTCCGCAACTAATCGAGGAAGTTCGTTATACAATCCTAGATCAACAATCGTATACATATGTTCTGGTGAAATAGTTCCTGATTCTGATAGTTGTTCCCATTCGACAGTTGTATTACTTTTTTTTGCTTTCAAACAAATTTTAAGATTGTTAAGATCTTTTTTTAAACGATATAGATTAATAATTGTTATTTCTGGAGCCAAGTTCTTAATCTCATCAAATTTTTGATTATAATATTGATCAAATAATATTGAAAATTCTTTTAATGCATGACCCTGAAATAATTCCCCATACTTTGTGTCTTCTAATGCTTTCATCAAAGAATCGGCATCAGCAGTTTCTGCTAAGGAGAATATTTGATTTTCGGTGAGGGCGTGAACTCTTTCTGAACGAAGAAGCCCACTAAGGTATCCCCAGCTCATAAGCTACCCCTTAAAAAGTATATCTGAAACAGGTTTTTCTGTATCGTTACGCAACAAAGAAAATAAAGTATCAACAGTGATATTTACGGAAGATTCTGTATCTTGAAGGCGAATACCACCAACAAAATCACCTTGCTCTTTTGCAAAAGACAATTGTCCTCCACACGCAACGTTGACTTCTTGGAGCCATTTTTCATTAAGAAGCTTTTCATCTTGACCTAAAATCACTGTTTCTTTTTTTGAATTAACAGAACGAAGAACTAAAGATTTCATTACTTGTGCATATTCAGAAGATTGGCAAAAATCTTTTTTTGCTTGATCAAAGACCTGATTAAGTTTTGAACGCTTATGAGCTAAAGCTTTATTAGCTAAAGTTCTACGTGCATCTATAACCAAACCTCTTTCAAGATTTTCTGCCAAACTCTGTGCTATCTTAGCATGATCTTCTTTATATTCTTGAGCAAGTTTATAACCTGCTTCAAGAATTTGTTCTGCATGCTTAGACGCTTCAGCAAGAAGTTTTTCTTTTTGAGTTTCTGCATCTGTAATAATCTTTTTCTGGATATCTTCCAACGCCATTATAAAGCTCCTTGGAGTTGTAGTTTTCTTGGACTATTGACCAAGATTCATAAGAAGGATCGATGCAAGTAGTCCAAAGACAGCGAATGTTTCTACCATCGCAGGAAGGATGATCGCTTGACCCATTTGTTTAGGGCGACGTGCGATTAACTGCATACCAGCTGCAGACACTTTACCTTGCCACACACCAGAAATATAACCAGAAATACCAACTGGTAAGGATGCAAAAAATAATTGAATTCCTCTTGTCAAATCAATATCAGAAACACCTAAAACCATAAATGCATATAAAAGACCATAGATACCTTGTGTCATTGGAAGTGCTTGTAAAACAAGAACACTACCAAATTTTTTCCCATCTTCTGTTAAAACAGCATTTCCTACTTCACCAGCAAGTCCTACACCGATACTAGAACCGTATCCCCCAGCAAATGTTGCAAAAGCAGCTCCTAATACTGCAAAAACAAGTCCCCAATTTACAGATGACCAAATATTGGTTGTTGCGATTGTTACTTCTGTCGCTGTCGCTGCGTCTTGTCCAAATACTGCACTAGCAGCAAATAAGGAAATAAGTGAAAGAGTAGTCATTCTCTTCATTGTAAAACCCCCGATTTCCTTATGAATAATATTATATTCTCTAAGGTCAAACAAATTTTTGTTTGATAATAATTTTATTTTAAAATGTTCATAATTGAATTATGATGATTTCCATCTTTTTAAATTAGGAATCATTAAGGTACATAACCAAGCTACAGGAGCCCACATACCTTGTTCTGTCATTTTTTTGTATACTAATGCCTGCATTTCTTTAGCATTAGTAACTTCAGGATTGGTGAACTCACCATTTATGTAACAATAAGAACAATAA
>JBOFDR010000059.1:0-5661 GCA_051647205.1 Brevinema sp.
ATGAAGAATTTTCTGTTAGTGCCGGAGTAACATATCGATATTTTCATGATGCAAACTCTCGATTTGGTATGGATAAGCATGACAATATCTTTGCTGGAGTAGTTGCACTTACTTGGAATAATGATTGATCAAATAACAAATGTATTATAAAAAACCATCTGAATTTAGGTGGTTTTTTGTTTTTATTTAAAATTTTATGACGAAGCTTTTTCCCCAATAATGTGGATAGTTCCAAACATCACTATCATCATTATTATATAAACTATGGTGATAGGGAATTTGAAAAGGCAGGTTAGTAATAGTGCAAGAACAGAGATAGCACCCACAAATAAAGTATAAGGCATTTGAGTCTCAATGTGATTAATCATGGGACAACCTGCCCCTACAGATGATAAAATTGTACTATCTGAAATAGGAGAACAATGATCCCCAAAGACAGCTCCTGCTAACACAGCACTACTGGTTGCGATCATGATAGATGGATCATTCCCAGAAAGTGTAAAGGCTAATGGAACCGCTAATGGCATCAAAATCCCCATTGTTCCATAGGATGTTCCAGTTGCAAACGAAATAATCATTCCCATAATAAAAATAATCATAGGAATTAATTCAGGAATGAGTATACCTTCTAATAAATGGACTAAAAAATAGTTTGTTCCTAGAGCTTTAATAATAGTTGAAATTGACCATGATAAAATAAGAGTCAATCCTGCTGTTCCAAAGAGGCTTTTTGCTCCTGTTGTCCAGGTATCTAATGTTTCTTGAAAAGATAAAGTTTTAGATATTGTAGTCATGATAAATGCAACAATCGTCGCAATTAATGCTGCTTGAAAGATCACAAAACTGGCACTCGATGCTCCTAAAATCTCAATCATCAAGTCATATCCTTTTAGCTCTCCAAATAACGCGGGATTTTTTGTCATAAGACCTTTCGTGCCTTCTATATGAAATCCTAAGATTGCTACAATAACAAGCGTTATTAAAGGTACAAGTGCATTCCAAGGATTAAGTTTGATATTTTCTTTTGGTTCTAAAGAATTTTGTTCTATTGCGGTTTCTGAATGATTGATTATCCCATTATGAGCATCTTTTTCCGCTTTTAACATAGGACCAAAATCTTTTTTTGCTAAGGCAATCATCACAACAAATGTAATCATCAAAATATTATAAAAACGATAAGGGATAGTTTGTATAAAAATATTATAAATATTTGCGTCAGGCTGTCCAATGATAGAATAGGCACTTTGCATGGTGCTAAGTTCAAAGCCGATCCATGTTGAAATCAACGCAATAGAGGCGATAGGTGCTGCAGTAGCATCAACAATAAAAGCTAGTTTTTCACGAGATACTTTTAATTTGTCAGTAACTGGACGCATAACAGAACCTGTAATAAGAGCATTTGCATAATCATCAAAGAAAATAAAAATACCTAAGAGCCATGTGATAATTTGTGCAGATAGAGCAGAGCGTGCCTTAGAAGCAATTTTTTCAGCGATAGATTTAGCTCCACCATTTCTACCAATCAGAGCAATAAGTCCTCCAATAGTAATGACTTGCATAATAATTCCAGCACTAAAACTACTATTTAAAGAAGATACAATAGTTTTTGGGACTGTTGTAAAACTAGAAATAAGATCCATTGGAATAAATCCATCAGCAAAACTTAGGATAATAGCTCCTGACCATAATCCTAAAAATAAAGAGATAATAACTTGTCTGGTTAAGAATGCAAGACTTATTGCTAGTATAGGTGGTATAAGTGTAAGTATTCCTAATTGTTCAGCTATCATTTTAGGATCTTGACTCCACACAAATGTTGGTACTAAAATGAGTATAGAGATTATTTTAGTCATTAATATTCTCCTGAGAATTATTAAAAAATTACTAAATTTTTTGTATAAATGATTTGTATAAAAATACTTTTTCGATAAAATATTGTTTTATTATGAACTTATTTATCATTTATTGCAAAATATCACAAAAAAAATTATCAATAAAATTTAGTAAAAAGTTATTCTTTTAAAAAAAGCTTGCATTTTACTATAAATATCTTATGATATATTTATATAACGTTATTATAATGAGGTAAGTATGGAAATTTTAAAAGCTTTATTATCGGATAATATTCAACTAAAAGCCTCTTGTTCCAGCTGGGAAGAAGCAATCAAAATATCTGCTCAGCCACTCTTAGATGCGGGAGATATCTCTTCATCTTATTTAGATGCTATGATCAATAATATTCATCGACTAGGTTCGTATATGGTCTTGATGCCAGGAGTTGCTATGCCGCATGCGCGTCCTGAAGATGGTTGTCATAAAGGTAGTCTATCTTTACTAATACTTGAGACTCCGGTTATTTTTCCTGATAATCAATCAATATGGTTTATTTTATCATTGGGAGCCCATTCTTCTGATAGTCATATTGATACAATCGAAGCAATTGCAGATTTTTTAAGTGACGAAGATACCCTTAAAGCTATTCAGCAAGCAGACACTGTGGAAGATATTAAACTAATGATTCCTTAAAGTTATTAGAAAAATCATTGGAGATTTATAATGAAATTAGATAAAATTCAAAAATTCGGACGTTATTTAAGTAATATGGTTCAACCAAATATAGGGGCATTTATTGCTTGGGGATTGATCACAGCAATATTTATTCCTACAGGCTGGTTCCCAAATGAAAAAATATCGATGCTTGTTGGGCCAATGATTTCTTATCTTTTGCCTCTTCTCATTGCTTATTCTGGTGGAGCTATGGTCTACTCACATCGTGGAGGAGTACTTGGAGCAGTCATGGCTATGGGTCTTATTGTTGGTACTAGTGTACCAATGTTTTTAGGTGCAATGATCGTAGGACCTTTAGCAGCTTTCCTTATGAAAAAAATTGATGATATTCTACAACCTATTACCCCATCTGGATTTGAGATGCTGGTAAATAATTTTTCAGCAGGTTTTTTGGGATTAGGATTGTCATTAATTGCTTTAATTATAGCAGGACCTGCAGTTGAATTTTTAAGTTTAGCTATTAGTAATGGTGTTAAGATATTGGTAGACAATAACTTATTGCCTTTTGTAGCAATTCTTGTAGAACCAGCAAAGGTCTTTTTCTTAAATAATGCCATCAATCATGGTATTTTTTCTCCATTAGGAATTCAGCAAGTGTCTGAATTAGGTAAATCAATTTTCTTTACTATAGAATCAAATCCTGGACCTGGATTAGGGATTTTATTAGCATATATGTTTTTTGGGAAAGGTCGTACAAAAGCCTCTGCTCCAGGAGCAATGATTATCCATTTTTTTGGTGGAATTCATGAAATTTATTTCCCTTATGTTTTAATAAATCCAATCCTTATTTTGCCTTTAATTGCAGGAGGAATGAGTGGCATTGCTACAAACCTCATCCTTAAAGGAGGCCTAGTCGCTGTTCCATCTCCAGGATCAATTTTTGCTTTACTAGCTGTAACACCTCGTGGTGGATTTGTAGCAACTTCTCTTTCTGTTATGATTGCAGCTGCAGTTACTTTTTTCTTAGGAGTATTTTTTATCAGAAATATAGAAGATGAAGATCTCGATAAAGCTACTCAAAAAAGTAATATGCAAAAAAATATCTCAAAAAAAATACGTAAAATTGTTGTTGCTTGTGATGCAGGGATGGGATCTAGTGCTCTGGGAGCGTCTTTATTACGTAAAACTCTCAAAGAAACTGGAATCGATATAGAAGTATCTAATGTGGCGATTTCTAATTTAGATGGATCTGAAGATATGATTATAACCCAAAAAACACTAACAGATTTAGCAAAAGAAAAAAATTCAACAGCAGTACATATGATAATCGAAAATTTTATGGATAAAGAGTTTTATAAAGAAATTGCAGAACATCTTTATAAAAATAAGGATTAAATATGACAAGTTTACTCCAAATAGGTGCTGGAAATATAGGAAGAGCTTGTGTAGGAAGATTGTTTTCTAAATCAGGATCTAAAATTGTTTTTTCCGATGTTAATACGGGACTTTTAGATGCTCTTTTAGAAAAAAAAGAGTATTATGTGCGTTTACTTGGGAAAAATCACGACAAAACAATTACAATAAAAAATGTTGATTCTTTACCCAAAGATCCACAGGCACAGTATCTTATTTTTAATCAAATCTCCTATCTCACAACAGCAGTAGGGGTCATAATCTTGCCAAAAATTGCTGGTCTTGTAGCGACAGTTATTAAAGCAAGATATGAGTCAAAAAATGAACTACCTCTTAATATTATTGCCTGTGAGAATGCAATACGAGCAACAACAATTCTTAAACAACATGTTTTAGTATTATTAGATGAGCCTATCAAAACATGGATGAAAGGAAAGATAGCTTTTCCTGATGCTGCTACGGATAGTATTGTCCCTACTATTGCTTCAGATGATCCTCTGCTGGTTACAGGAGAGCTGTTTGCAGAAATTATTATTGATAAAAAAACATTTCTTGGTGAACTCCCATCTGTAGATGGACTACTATTGCAAGATGACTTAGATGCCTATATTGAGCGAAAACTTTTTACGCTCAATACGGGACATGCCATCACAGCATACTTAGGAGCAAAATCAGGAATAAAAACTATTGATGAGGCGATTGCGCAGCCGGAAATTCGTGCAACTGTTTTAGGGGCAATGCGAGAAAGTGGAGCAGTATTGATTAATCGTTATGGATTTGATCCAGAAATACATGAAACATATATCCAAAAAATTCTAAAACGCTTTGAAAATCCTTTCCTAAAAGATCTAACTGTACGAGTAGCTCGTGAGCCTTTACGAAAATTATCTTATAATGACCGTTTGATTAAACCTCTTCGTGGCACATCTGAGTATAATTTACCAAATGAAAGTCTTCTTAAAGGAATTCAAGCAGCATTATCGTATCATAATTTTGAAGATCAAGATAGCCTCAAAATAGAAACAATGTTAAAATCTGACCAAACAAAAGCTATTGTAGAAATCACAGGATTACAAAATAATAATTCTAATGAAAAACAGTTGATTCATAAAATCATAAAAATGCTATAATAATATTTAAATTTAATTGAAAGAGGAAAAAATGAAAGTTATTGTTACAAAAAATCATGAAGAAAGTTGCCAGCTTACAGCAGATCTTATAGCTGAAACTATTAATAATAACCCAACTCCAGTTTTAGGATTAGCTACTGGAGCGACAGCTGAACAAGTTTATGTTGATCTTATTAAACTACATAAAGCCGGGAAAGTCAGTTTTAAAAATACACATACTGTTAATTTGGATGAGTATGTTGGTCTAGCAGGAGATCATGATCAAAGCTATCGATATTTTATGGATAAACATCTGTTTAATCACATTGATATTGATAAAAAAAATACTTATGTGCCTATTGGTGTAGGTAATTATGAAGATTCTCTAAAAGAATTCCGTACTCAACTAGCACAAAAGCCAAGAGATTTTCAATTACTTGGAGTAGGACCTAATGGACATATTGCTTTTAATGAACCAGCGTCATCACTTCATACAAATGCTCATATTGTTGAAATTGCCCCAGCAACCATAAAAGCTAATGCTCGCTATTTTTCTTCAGAAGCAGATGTTCCTAAAAAAGCGTTTACACAGGGAATGGGTGATATTTTAACAGCAAAATCAATAGCTCTT
>JBOFDR010000060.1:0-2060 GCA_051647205.1 Brevinema sp.
AAGAAGAATATAAAAACTGTCATGCGAAGTTTGATTTGTCAGAATTTTTGAAGATTTAAAAAATCAAAAAATAAAACGCCTATTTTACGGGCATTTTATTTTGATTATGAGATATTAAACACACTGGCTCTAAAGCTATTAAAAACAAGCCTAAAACTTATATGAATAAGATAAAATAAAGAAACGCTTATAACACAGAGAGATCCCTAAGTGAAGCTCTGAGTTTCCTTTATAGTTAAAAAATTCTAAGATACCAAAAAAGCTCTAAGATCTCAGTGCCAAACGCAAAAATAGCATCAATCTTTGAGATCCTCAAAAATCAAGGGCATTACAAATATCTAGATGTCAAAGAAATCGTCAAAAAATATAGATTTATCAGCTTGGTCAAGCGAAACTCTTTATAATATTAATAAAACTATATTAATATAGAATTTATCTAATGCTATTATCAAGGAAAATATATGATTTTAGAACAGCTATCTGACAAGGTCTTTTACTTACCACATAATTCTCATCTTGATCGCCCTACTCTAGGCTATATTAGAGGAAATCATTTTTCGGTAATGATTGATTGTGGTAACTCAAAATCTCATCTTGAGTTATTTATAAAAGGTGTTAAAGAAAGAAATCTCCCCTACCCAAAGTTTGCTATTATAAGTCATTGGCATTGGGATCACACTTTTGGTATGCATGCATTTAATGGATCAATTATAGCTAACAATAAAACAGCTAACCGACTCTCGAAAATGAAACAGTGGATCTGGTCAGATAAAGCAATGAAAGAACGGCTTTCATCTGGTGAAGAGATTGAATTCTGTGATCGCTATATTCGGCTTGAATACCCAGATCTTTCTCAGATCCAAATCACTACGCCAGATATTATTTTTGAAGATCATCTAACAGTTGATCTTGGGGGAATCCATTGTGAGATTAAGCTAGTTGCTTGGCCACATGCTGTAGATTCTAATTTGATCTATATTCCTGACGAAAGAATCTACTTTGTTGGAGATGCAGACTCAGAAGACTTTTACCACAATAACGGTAAGTATGAAGAAACATCCTTACAACAAATTATTAATTTTTGGAAAGAACAAGATTTTTCTTGGCACATCCACGGACATATCAAACCTCAAACTAAAAAAGAAGTTTTAGAGTGGCTTCATGGAGAGTTAGATCTTTTATAATACTTATTTTTATTAATAATGATAATAATTAAAAAACCCCTAAATTAGCGGCTTTTTAATTATTATTTGAATATATAAATTTAGTGAACGTGATTAATAACTCTTCCATTAATATTTTGTAATTCTCTATAGTTATTGGAATAAAAACTATTATGTCTTTCCATCTGTTCTGCAGATATTTTAACAGGTTCTGTCATTACATACCAAGATACGTTTTCACTATAAGGTGGTGTTGTAAGAGAGCCTGAATAAGCTAAATAAGATTTATCTTTAGGTAATAAAGATCCGATACCTATTTTTTTATCAGCTACATTCATAGTTTTACCTGTCATAAAATTATTTAATATAAAGTCAAAAGCAGGATTCTTTTCTCCTAAATCATAAAAAACACCCACTACCAATAGTTCACTCTCATCGTTAATATTAATATGAACAATATGTCCTTCTAAAGGATAATACTTGCCATTTAAAGTATGTTCTGAGTTATTATGGAAATGCATTTGGATAGCTTCATAGCTGTTACCGTTAATTTTAGTTGTGCCTTCAATAGATACTAATATATCATGTCCTGTATCATTAACAGAATTAATTATTCCAAATTGAGAGTCTAAATACTCTCCATTTTTAGAATCAATTACATTAGATAGTTGTAATGCAATTGGTGATTGTTTAAGCATTTGTGTGGTTTTATTATAACCACATGATCCTATCATTAAGATAGAAGCTACTAATAAAACAGAAAATTTGTTAAATTTCATAGAGTGTACCTCATTAATAATATTATACATTGATATGTATTATTATTTATCATATCAATAAATATCTTTATGTTAACAAGAAAAATATTATTTTCACTAAAAACAATATTTTTCTATG
>JBOFDR010000061.1:0-2035 GCA_051647205.1 Brevinema sp.
GACTATGATTACTGTATGGAATGGAAAAAAACCAAATGACTCTATAATATTCACTAATGAGGTAATATTCACAATAGCTTTTGAAGGTACTTTTACAGAAAGCAGTAGTTTTATCTTAAAAAATCGTTTAGGTAAAGAAATCACTGATAAAAAAGGCTATAACACTGTACATACGATAACAACGAAAAAACATGTATATTGGAATCGGAATATACTCAACACAGAATGGAGAGATATCGCCACGAAAGGTCCTTTTTTAGTAAAAAAAGATAAAGATACTATCTCAAGAATTACCGTTACTAAAGATAATAATGGAGAATATATCTTACCTTTTAATAGTATAGAGGAGGCTTTCCGTTCCGGAACTTACTATAAATAAACTAAAAAACAGACTTTTAGAAGTCTGTTTTTTAGTGCCTATTTCTCATCCTATAAAAATCATTTAAAATATATTTTCATCCCAACCCATACCTATTTCAAGAAATAATGATGAAACTTCAAGAGCAAAAAGACTTGGTACATGATCTTAATTAGCCTCTAGAAGTACTTTGATATGAGCTAATAATTCTAGTGTATATTTATGGTATTTCATCAATTTAACTCCAATATATTATTACCAACTTATCGACAAACCTCCTATTTAATCGACATTGTATATTATAAATTCTAACAAAATCACCCCATCAATCTACGTAACAAAGTTTCTTGTACCCTCGCCTATCTGACGTCCTGTCAGCTCGGGTACGGCAACATCATGTCTTGACAAAAAAACAATCCCATAGTAATATATACTTATGGGATTGTTTTATAGATATAGTACTCTCACTAATGGACATCGTGTCCGTGAGAGTACTTCACACGTCGTGTGTTCAGGAGCAAATAATGAAGATGTTGTTATTGATTATGTTATTACTTAAGAATACTGTCTCTTTTTCAAGTATGACAGATTTAGAAAAAAGCGAATTAATCTTTGAATTAAAAAAAGGAGATGATAAGTTTCTTAAAAAGTATGCATCTCGTAAGCATGCTGCTCCTTTACAAAAACTAGAAAATGGTCAAATTTATGTTAAAAAATACTTATCTGGAGAATCATTACGTCAGCCATTTACTTTTATAAATAATGGTAAAACATTTTTATATGAGAATAAGTTTGGGGTTCGTTTTGTGAACGATGAAGAAGTTTTATTATCTTTAGATGAGATCAAATCTATGCCAAATGCTCAATGTTTTGGATTCTATGATTTGATGAAAAAATCTTATTATGCAACTAATTACCAACAAATTCAAAAGCTATACAAAGAATTTTCTGGCGATGATCTTTCTTATTACTATATTATAGTTAAGAATCATTATTATACTATTTTTGATGCAATGAAAGATCGTATAAAGATCAATACAAGAGAAGTATTTACAGAACAAGAAAGAGATAGTATTGCAGAACGATTTTTTCATATTGCTTATTCCACTGAGGAGAAAAAAAGAATTGCTTACCTAAATATGATTTTATCACAGATACTTAGTGACTATTATGAAGGACATCCTTATCTCACCGTTCCTAATAATAGTCAAATACGCTTCACACTCTCTGGTAAAATTGGTAGCAGTGAAGAATATAAATGCCTTGATGGCTTAGAAGAGTAATTTTTAATTTATAACTATATGATAAGATTTTTCCTTACTTGTTCCTTCATTAAATTTTTTACTATTTTTACTTATTAAACCTGCATTTTCAAAATAAATGATTGCTTTATTATACAATGATCTATCATTTGAACTATGTCCACTATCGTCTGGTCCTATATCAAAAACTTCTTTTCCATTCTCTTCTAGATGTTCATACATTGTTGGATTTAAATTCACATGTTCTAAAGATTTTGAATAAGCAACTCTCTCATACTCATTTTCTGTCATTTCATTATTTTTCCATAATTCAAAATAATTCATTCCATTGTGAACTTTTTCTTTTTGTAGTTTTTCTCTCACACTAGGATACATATCACTATCTATCATTTTTAGATAAGGCACCATAAGATCA
>JBOFDR010000062.1:0-6218 GCA_051647205.1 Brevinema sp.
GATAATCATTTATTTATGGTAGATTTAAGAGACAAAGAAATAAATGGAAACGAACTTTCACTTCTTTGCGATCAATGTCATATTACTTTAAATAAAAACAGCATTCCTTTTGACACTGCCCCTCCGATGCAACCATCAGGCGTAAGAATCGGATCTCCTGCCATTACTTCTCGTGGAATGAAAGAAACAGAGTGTATAGAAATTATTAATTTCATCGATGCAATTATTAAAAATAAAGATAATTTATCAGAATTAAATAAAATAAAAAAACAAGCTATTAATTTATGTTCAAAATTTCCGATCTATAATTAATTAATATAAGAAAATTTTTGAGGATGAGATGGAACCTATAAAATTAAAGACTGTCCACTTTAGAGCTGGTACCTATGTATATATTGAAGAACAAAGCGATAGTGGCGAATTTTATATCATCAGATCAGGACGACTCATAGAAGAAAATCCTTTAAATTCACTAACAGGCGAACCCGATCTTATTTTAGGGTCTGGTGATTTTTTTGGAATTCTAGATTGTATGAGTCGTCGACCTCGTATTTCGAGTATGAGGGTGCTTGAAGATACCTCCTTAATCACTGTGCGTTATGATCAATTTGAATTACTTATTAAACAGATGGCTCCTGTAGCTATGAAAATTATCAGATATTTTTCTAATCGATTGAGAAAATATAACATTGCTATCGGATATCTTACATCACAATCTCGTTCACAGATTGATCGTATTGGTACAGAAAATCTATTGAAGATTGCCGAACACTACCTTATGGAAGGAAATCCAAAAGTTACAGCTTATGCTCTGTCTCGATTTATCACATTAAATCCAGATCATTCTGAAATCAGTACAGTTCAAGAAAAACTGTCAAAAATTCATATAGATAAGTCCAAATATAGCCCTATTCAAAATGGAATTCAAGAAACCTATGAAGAAGGAACCCCTATTTTCTTAGAACAGGAACCTGGTTCTGACTTATATATTGTTCTTGAAGGACAGATCAAAATCACTAGTTTTGTTGATAATAAAGAAATCTTATTAGGGATTATTAAAGAAAAAGATATTTTTGGCGAGATGGCTATATTAGAAAATAGTCCTCGTTCTGCCTCAGCCATTGCATCTAGCCGTGTTACTCTTTTACGTATTAATAAACAAAATTTTGAATCACATATTAAAAATCATCCTGAGATTGCACGTCGTATTATTGAACTTTTATCAGATCGTATTTGGGTCGTTTATAAAAGACTTGCAAATCAACTTATTCAAGATCATCATACCAAAATTTATGATGCTTTGCAAACATTATTACAAAAAAATCGTATTCCTTTACAAAAAGGATTACACTATACCTTTGAAATGACACCTAAAGAAATTGTTCAATTTGTTGGGATTGATCAAGAGCAAGGCTTAAGAATTATTGAAGATCTCATAAGAACAGATTCTTCTTTAAGCACTGATGAACATGGTAGACTATACTCTAAAGACGTTTATAATATCCGAAGTGCTATTTCTTTAACAGGCAGACTATCTGCTGTACAAACACGTCAAAAACGCAATAGTGCTAATAAATAAAAAATTCCTAGCAATGCTAGGAATTTTTTATTACACGAAACTGAGTCAAATCCCCAGTCATAAATTTATAATCTTTTTGATTTATTTGAATAATAATTGATCCGTCAATATCTACTGATTTAAAAATACCCATATATTCTTGATTGTACTCTTTGAAAGAAACTTTTTCACCTATCCAACACATATTTTGTTGCCATCGTTTTCTTAGCTGATCACGATATATAGAAAAATTATACCAGTATGTATAAAAAGTATTAATTAACTTGGCATAAACTTCATGAATATCTACTTCTCTATTAAGTAATTTCATCAAAGATGTTGCATCTTCAGGAAGTCCATTACTATTAATATTGATCCCAACTCCAATAATCATTCGTTCACAATCATTATCTTTTCTCACAGAATTAATAAGTATACCTGAAATTTTTTGATTTTCATGAGAAAGTATATCATTAGGCCACTTAATCATTAAGCGATGTGGAGCAAAAAAATCTAAAGTATCAAAAACTGCTAATGATGAAATATAGAGTACTGAAGAAATTTGTTCCTCAGTAATATCTTTTGTAGGCATTGAAAATGTAATTGCAATATCTTTATCTCTTTGCATTGTCCATATCCGCCCTGCACGTCCTTGCCCTGCAAGCTGTTCTTTTGTAAAAAGTAAAAAAGCATTTTTTTCTTGCATTTCCATCGCCAAAGTATTTGTTGAAATGCTTTTATTAAGATAAAAAAAATCAGTAGGATATTTTATTTTTGAGACAATTTTTTCAGGAGAGATCTTTATAGAGGGTGAGTCTAATAAAAAAATTATTTGAGTAATGTAATCAATCTTATACCCAAGTTCTCTTAGGTAATGAAGATGTTGTTCTATCTTAGGTATTGACCAAGAAATTTTTTGAGCAAGTTCTTGAATACTAATCCCTTGAGTTTGATATTGAAATAAAATTAGTAAAACAGGGTCACATTTACAGATTTGTTGTATCATTCCAACACAATTCCAACAGGACAGTGATCAGAACCCTCTATATCTCTAAGAATAAAAGCATCTTTCAAGCGTGGCACAAGATCTTCACTAATAAAAACATAGTCGATCCTCCAGCCTACATTTCGCTGACGTGCTCCAGCTCTATAGCTCCACCAAGAGTACATATCATATTTATCAGGATGAATATACCTAAATGTATCAACAAAACCTGCTTCTACGATCTTATCGATCCAAGCTCTTTCAATAGGCAAAAATCCAGAGGTGTTTTGATTTTCTTTAGGACGAGCAAGATCAATTTCGGTATGGGCTATGTTTAAATCACCCGAAAAAATAACACTTCGGCCTTGTCTTTTTAATTCAACAATATAGTTAAAAAAAGAATCATAGAATTCAAGTTTGTACTTCAGTCTTTCTGGAGAACTTTCCCCATTAGGGAAATAAATCGTAAAGAAAATAAAATCTCCATAATCCACCATAATAGTACGCCCTTCTGCATCAAAACGTTCTTCACCCCAACCTAAAGTAACAGATTTGGGCTCAGATTTTGAGAAAAGAGCCGTACCTGAGTATCCTTTTTTGGTACGACAAGGATTCCAATAAGTAAATCGACCCTCTGGATTTCGAATTAACGACTCTAATTGTTGAGGTTCAGCTTTAATTTCTTGAACTCCTACTATATCTGCATCATATTGATGTAACCAATCTAAAAAGCCTTTTCGAGTAGCGGCTCTAATACCATTAATATTCCAAGAAATCAGTGTCTTCAAAGGATGCTCCTAAAGTACTAGCGTTGAATATCACTAAGTAGTTGTCCATCTATTTTAAATATAACAGGAACAGAAAAACCTGCAAATTGATAATTAATCGTGAGATTCATATAAATATTAATCACGGCTCTATCTACTGTTTTATGTTTTTTATTCATCAAATAAAATCCCAGAGCATCAGATCTTGCGATGAGTTTATTTTGAGGATCTTTTTGTAGGGTATTAATTGACTGTATCCAATAAAGATAGTCATCAGATTTTTTGCGTTGTTGTGAATAAGTATTATTGATTCCTCTGATAAATTTTTCGTTTGTTTCTATCATCGGACGGATTATGTCATTTGTTGGTCGTACATTAAAGAGATCCCAACCTTCTAAATTAATAAATAGTGTATCTTTGTTATTGAGTGCTTTCACATTTTGTGACTGATTAACATAGCCTTTTGATAAGATAATAGGCATCAAAAGCTGAAGTCTAGATGAATCAGAAATAGGTGATCCATTTCTATCAACTAACAACAACTGTCCAGACGAAAGCTGAATAGAATATGCCGAAGTGTCATTTTCTGTATCAAACAAGCTATAAAAAAATTCTACAAAAAAATCAGAAAGATTGTGATCATAAAGTTTTGTAAATACCCATTTCATAAGGCGTTGATCCCTTTTATCAGTGTGATCCTCTGGGATTAAAGCATAATTTACAGAAAATACTGCATTTGTATTTTGGTAAGCAATGTACATAGAATCAATTGAAATAACACCTTTAAATTTAGCTTGATATTTTAGGCGATCAGCATGAAAAAGATCATAAAACCCAAATAAGGGTTCTGTTACAAACAAGAAGATCATTATTAGGATTCTTGTTGTAAGATTATTCATTTACTTCAAGACCTCTCTTTCTTTTTTTATAATGTCGCTTATGGTTGATTTAATATTTTCTAAACTACAGATCATTACTTCATTAGTACGACGAATTTTTACTTCAAATTCTTTTCGTTCTTGCCAAGATTTTCCGACCGTAACACGAATAGGAATCCCAAGAAGATCAGCATCGTTAAATTTAGCACCAGCTCTTTCATTACGATCATCAATCAGTATCTCAAGCTCATCTTTTTGAAGATCTTTATACAAACTATATGCTATTTCAAAGATCTCTCCATCAACTAAAGTTGGAGTGATAATGATCTGATATGGTGCGATAGAGATAGGAAAAACAATCCCATTTTGATCTGCGTTTTGTTCTACGACCGCAGCAATAACACGTCCAAGACCAATACCATAACATCCACAAGTAGGAGTGATTTGTTGATTGTTATGATCGAGGACAGTAACTCCCATAGATTTTGTATATTTTTTACCAAGTTTAAAGATATGCCCTACTTCTATTCCTTTATAGACATCAAAAATCTGTCCACAAGATTTACAAGTATGTCCTTTTTCAGCTTGGTGAAAAGATCCAGTCTTTGTAATTTTACAGTCCCGTTGAATGGAAACACCTTTAAAGTGCATATCTTTTTCGTTTGCACCAATGATAGTATCATCCATATCTAGGATTGATTCATCAGCAATCACATCAATGGGACAGTTCTTGTCAGCACCAAGAAATCCAATCGGAGCTTTTAATTCTGCATAAATTCTTTCGGGATCAGCAGGAGCAATTTCTGAAACACCTAAGATATTTTTAAGTTTTGCCTCGTTTACTTGGAGATCACCACGAATACAAGCCATAATTAGCTTACCATCTGCTTCGACAACAAAAGATTTAACAAGATCTTTAGAATCACAGGAGAAAAAAGCTGCTAATTCTTCGATTGTTTTGAGATTTGGTGTATGTACTTTTTCTAAGTTTGTAGAAGATTTATTTTTACGTACAGGATATAAAGATTCTGCTTTTTCGGCATTTGCTACATAACCACAAGAACAGCGAACAATATCTTCTTCACCTACAGCAGAGGGTACCATAAATTCTTCAGAGCCACTTCCTCCCATATTTCCTGAGTCAGCAAGAACTGGATCCACTGTTAATCCTACTCTTTTAAAAATAGTTAAGTAAGCTTCACGCATTGCTTGATAGCTTTTATCAAGACCTTGATCATCTATATCATAAGAATAAGCATCCTTCATAATAAATTCACGACAACGAATCATCCCATAGCGAGGACGAATTTCATCACGAAATTTGGTATTAATTTGGTAGAGAGTTACAGGAAGATCTTGATATGATCGTGCTGTTTCTCGAACAATAGCCGTAAAAGCCTCTTCATGAGTTGGCCCAAGAACATAGTCATTTTGATGACGATCTATAAAACGTAACATTTCTTTACCCATCGTATCCCAACGACCTGATTCTTTCCAGAGATCTCCTTGAGTGACGAATGGTGGCAAAATATCCAATGCACCAGCGTTATCCATTTCTTGTTTTATAATACGCTGCACTTTATCTAAAATTCTTTTACCTATCGGCATCCATGTATAAAGACCTACTGCAGATTTTTTGATCATTCCAGATCGAAGCATTAGCTGGTGACTAATAATTTCAGCATCACGAGGTGTTTCTTTTAGAGTAAAAATATAAGATTGAGAATAACGCATCAGAGTCTCCTTGACATCATATGATAGTAGTATGTAATATTATATACTAATTTCCTAGCTTATGCAAGAACAAGCTAGGAAATCTCATAAAAAATAGTATAAAAATTGCATTTTTTTTATAAATATGCTAACATAATATATATATATATTTAAATCAAAGGATTAAATAGCTATGAAAAACATATTCAGTATTCTTTTTTTATTTGTCGTAATTCAAACCTTTGCTCAAGAAGAAAATCCTCCCTTGACAAAATCTGCTTTATTAAATTCCGTTAAAAAAGATCCTCAAAACATTA
>JBOFDR010000063.1:0-1668 GCA_051647205.1 Brevinema sp.
GATAGATTAGATCAATGGATGGATGCTAAGGGCGAGAAAATGAACGAATCAGCTCCTTTTGATACTGAAAACAATATATTAACTCCCAAAACACAAGAACAAATAGAAGAAAACTTAAAACGTATATCTTACATGAAAAAATTTATTTTTGATAATCGATTTTATAATAATTTTGAAGACTATAGAGAAAAATATATTCCTATCTTTTAGGATATTCATATCCAAATATAATACTTGAATATTCATCGATCTATTAACTAAAATCTGTGATAATATTGTGTAATTACAATAAAATTGCAGGTTTAATTTATGAAAATTGGGAATTTAGATTTACCAAATATCTATCAACGAAAAGAAACTGGTATTTATTATTTTAAAAAAATGATAAACGGTAACTTATCTCGAATGTCATTAAAAACAAAAGATCCTTTTGAAGCTTATCAGATTGTCAAAAAATATAATGAAGAACTTCTTTATGAGAAAATAAGAAATAGTCATGATCTTCCTTTACTACCAAAGAAAAAAGAATTCAATCAAAAAGAAATAACTATTGATGAGCAGAGACCGACGATCATCCAAGCTTATAACAATTTTCTACGGACTTGTAAGAATAATCATAATTCAGATGAGCGTCTAAAAGGAAAAGAGCGATTTAAGAATGTTCTTATAGCTAACAAATGGACTTGGGATGACTTAACACACCAAAAAGTATTAGATCTGCAAGATCGTATACAAAAGCAATATAAACCCCACACATTGTATAAAATGATGAGCTTTTTCAAACATTTTTTGAATTATTGTATAGAACAAGGGTATTTTGATTATAACGAATATAAACGAATCAAATTTATGTCAAGACCACCTCGAACTAATATAAGAACTAAAATCAGCGATAAAGATTTGGAGCGAATCAAGTATCATTTGTATGAAAAACATAATATTGATTTTGCTTATTTTATCGAAACATTATCGATCACAGCGAGCCGAGTTGGAGAAATCTTATATTTGACTCATAAGAACATTGATTATGATAATTGTCAACTGAATATTTTTCAAAGCAAAGTTAAAGAAACAAAGCCTATATCTGTACCGAAAACCTTACTTGATAAGCTAATTCAATTAATGAAATTAAACGAATCAAAAGATGGATACATCTTTTATGGAGAGATGAGACAAAAGCATTTTTATACCAGAAAATTCAAAGAATTAAAAGATGAATTGAATCTCAATCCTCTCTATGAAATGCGAATGATAAGACATACAAGTATCTCATTTGTCGCAAAGAATTTCGGAGTTGCTGTTGCTCAGCAACTTGCTGGACACAAAAATAGTAAAACTACCCTAGATCATTATTATATCCCTGATGTTCAAAATGTTGAAAATGCTACTTCCGAGCTTGCTAAGAAATGGGGTAGATAGTTTAAACTAAAAGCTCATCGGAGAGGTAGGATGAGCTTTTTTGTATGTATTTGATGTTGTAAATAATTGCAAGCTGTGATATAATAATCCTTAACATATTTATTTGAGGACATTATGACAAAACAAGAATTATTAGCTTCATGGGAAAAAAATAAAAATGATTATAAGATTCAAGAAATAGGTAGTGGAACGCAATCTTTTGTTCGTAAAGTATTAGAATCACAGGAAGTATTTAAACTTGATGAAGGG
>JBOFDR010000064.1:0-2533 GCA_051647205.1 Brevinema sp.
TTCATTAGAGAACTTTTGTGCAATAGTAGCACCAATACCTGAGCTGGCACCTGTAATAACAACTAATTTTTTCATCATATTTCCTCAATAAAAATCAATTATTTAAGGAAAGTATATTAATAATAGTATTTAATGTCAATATTATAGTTAATTAAACATTACTAGCATACATAACTTTCTTGAAATATGAATCCTACTGCTATTAAAGGATATAGTTGTTTATTTTTATCTTGATAGCTTTGTTCTAAATTTTGCTTGGTACATGACTCTCTAATTAATTATGATAAAATATTATATCATATATTAATAGAATTAATATATGATCATTTCTATATAATGAAAGCAATAATTTAGCAGCTTTATATTTTTTGAGTGTTTTATAAAGCTTACAATACCTACTTATATTACTATGATTAGGTATGACTATTATATTATTATTTGAGTTCGCTTTGTTTAAAGATTTTACAACAATTAACTCACTAATAGCGGTTTTGTAAAAATATACTATTCATAAATTTTTGTACCGTCTTTATATCTGATTCATATCTACTTTAATTAAGAATCGTGATATTAAAATATTACTATCTTTATGTTTATATATTAGGTATTAATAACTCTTGATTTAGTAAATGTATTTATTTTATACTTTACTAAAGATATATAACAAATAAATAGTTTTAAGGTTGTATAGTAAAAAACTTCTAATATTATTAGAAATAATATTAGAATGAATCGCTTAAGAAAAAGCAAAGTATAGATAATAAAGAATTACTATTGTCACAATCATTAAGACTGCTTTAGATGTCGTTAGTTTTAGCTTAGTAGATATTTGAGGGGGAAGGGAACAGGTAGAGAAGTTATAGCTTCAACTGATCTAGTATTTGAGCTAATCTGCCCTTATGTTGCTTTTGGAAAAATAAAGCAAACGATAATAAGATGACCGTGATCATAGTGTAAAAAGGTCTCTAGGTAGGGAAAAAGAAGAATTTAGTATTAGATCCAGCTGAGCTTGTTTATTTAATAATACATTTAATAATATTAGGAGACATATCTTATATTGTTTTTTAATTGAGTCGAAATCTTTATAAAGCATTTAAAATAAGATGTCACTAACTGATTTCATTAAAATAATAGTCTATTTAAGTAATTTTATATCAATATTAAAATAATTCAATATATTAAATATCTTATAAAAAGCATTTTGTTTACTATAATTCATTATTAGATAGTATAAAATAACTATGTAATGATAAAATGGGAGAATTATTAATGAAAAATCGTTATATATTATTGATCTTTATCATAACAGCTTGTGATTTACAAAAACAAACAGATATACGAAATATAGATCTTGATCATAAAAATAAATCTAAAGCTATAGGAGACTCTAGTGATGTTATGGTATTACAGCCTATAACAAGAAATGAATGGGTACCATTAGGTAAAGAAGGGTTCACAAGTCTTGTTGAAGAAACTAAAATTGCTGCATCTATAGACGACTCTATTTACATAGCTTATAAAGATGTAACTAGAGATAATAAGTTAACTGTGGCAAGGTTTGATAACGGTGTCTGGAGTCACGTTGGAGCACCAGCATTCTCTGAAGGAGCTGTAAAGAATATTAGTCTTGCTGTGTATAGTGGTATACCATATGTGGCTTTTCAAGATCACTTTCATTCAGATAAATTAACTGTTATGATGTTTCATAAGGATACTTGGAAAACTATTGGTAAAGCAGGAATTACAAGTGATACTGTAGATTATGTTAGTCTTGCTATATATAATGCTATTCCGTATGTTGCTTTTAAAGATATGTCTCAAAAAAAGAAAGCAACAGTAATAAAATTTGAAAACAATTTATGGAAAACTGTTGGTCAGCCAGGTTTTAGTGATGATGAGGTGTTTGGGACTACTATTGCACTTGTTGATGGTATTCCTTATGTTGCTTACCTAGATATGAAATACACTAATAGAATCACCGTTCAAAAAATGATTAATTCTGCGTGGGTAGTGGTAGGTGGGAGAGGATTCAGCGAAGGTACTGCTAATTCTATTCAGATTACTGGAACTAAAAACAATCTTTATGTTGCTTATAAAGATTATGCTAATGGATATAGATTATCTGTTGCTAAATTTAATGGAAAAAATTGGGCTTATCTTGGTAATTCAGGATTTAGTAAAAGCATAGTAGAATCGGTAAGCCTTGCTCTTAAAGGGGATACTCCTTATGTTGCTTATCAAGATCATGCCCATCAGCAACGAGTAACTGTTATGAGATTTGAAGAATCTTCTTGGAAGGCAGTAGGCACAGAAGGTATCAGTGCTGGTCCTGCTGACATGATTTCTCTGACTATGAATATAAAAGGTATTCCTTATGTTGGTTTTATAGATCGTCAAAATGGTAATAAAGCTACTGTAATGACATTAAAATAATTTTTTGTGATATTCTAAATAAAAGCCTTTCCCAGTATAACTAGGAAAGGCTTTTCACTAGTTATTATAATCTATTAATTATTTTAATGTCATTGTATTT
>JBOFDR010000065.1:0-1999 GCA_051647205.1 Brevinema sp.
GACTGATAATCCTAATCTGTATTTTAGAGTAGGGTGTTTTACTGTTGAAATAGGTGAATTTGAACAAGCAGAAAAGCATTTTATTCGTTTTTTAGAAAAAGAAACTTTTGCATCAGAACGTCTTATGGACAAAGCTAATGAGCTTGCCGAGAAAGAAAAATTTCGTTCTGCAGAATGGTATTATCGTTTTATGATGAAACAAATTCCTGACGACCCTTTTATTTTTAATAATTATGCCTTGTTATTAGCTGATCTTGGTCGATTTTCTGAAGCTGAAGAGTATTTTAAAAAATGTTTATCCGAGCATGATGACATAGTTACAGACATTAGTGTGGAATTTAACTATGCTAATTTATTATTTTTATTAGATCGGATTGATGAGGCAGAGTGGTTTTATAATAAAGCTTTAGCTAAAGATCCTAGAGATGTTCCTGTTTTAAATAACTATGTTTCTTTGTTGATTAGAAAAGGTGAATTCCGTCAAGCAGAAGACACTTTGAAAAAGATTTTGGTGATTACCCCAGCAGATATTACTGCATTACAAAATTATTCTAATTTATTAGTCAGAAATGGACGCTTTGAAGAGGCAATCCATGTAGCTCAGATTTATGTTGATAGCTATCCTAGCTATGCTCCGTCCTATTTTCAATTGGCGACTATTTTAGCCGAGGCTAGCCATCTTGAAGATGCTGTAAAAATGTTAGAAAAGGCTTTAGAAATTGATCCTGATTATATAGAAGCAACAACCCTCCTAGCCGTAACTTTATCTGATCTTGATCAATTTGATCGTAGTGAAGAAATCTTCAAACAAGCTCTTATTACTAAAAGTGGAGATCCTTTGTTACGATTTTACTATGCAGCGATGCTTTTTGATGCAGGACGATATGATGATTCAAAACGTTGGGCAACAGCATTGGTAGAGACAGATCTTGCACATGGTGAGGCTTGGAGCTTGTTGGGTAGTATTGCTAATGCCGAAGGAAAAATCTACGAAGCTCGTAGTCTTTTTGAAAAAGCAGTAGAAAAAGATCCCCATAATCCTGAAGTATGGCTTCAAAGTGCTTTATTTTTTCATCAAGTAAGAGATTATATTGAATCAGAAAAAGCGTTTACAAAGGCTTTAGAATTATCTCCAGATGATTTTCGTATTACGACAGAAAAAAAACGATGTGAACAAGAGCGACAAAAATAAGATGGATCAATCTACAATTATCAAAGCATTAACTTGGTTTATGATCAACAAGAGAGATGAGCCTTGGCGTGAAAAACCTACTCCTTATCGTGTTTGGATTTCTGAAATTATGCTCCAGCAGACTACTGTTGCAACAGTTAAAAATTATTTTTTGAGATTTATGGATCGCTTTCCGACTTTGGAAGATCTTGCAAAAGCAAAAGAAGAAGAAGTGTTGCATTTATGGGCAGGACTTGGATATTATTCTCGTGCAAGAAATATTCTAAAAACTGCTCAAATCATTCAAAAAGAAGAATGTTTTCCTAAAAAACGAGACGAGCTGATGAAACTTCCTGGAATAGGGTCTTATACATCGGCAGCGATCACTTCTATTGCTTGTAATGAGTCTGATGCTTTAGTAGATACTAATGTAGATAGAGTATTGGGGCGTTTTTATGGTATGGTAAGGACAGAAGAAGGTTTTAATAAAAAAATAGAATTCCTTGCTCAACAGATTATGGACTCTGTTGCAGAGATAAGGCCTTATGATATTTGGCTTTGGAATCAGGTATTAATGGAGATAGGAGCGTTATTGTGTAATGTTACTAAAGTTCAATGTGAGGAGTGCCCTCTATCAGCTCAGTGCCGTGCTTTTGTTTCAAAAACCCCCCTTGATTATCCAGGAATGAAACCAAAACCAAATATTACTCTTGTACAGGAATCTTGTATTGTGATTTATTGTCAAAATCAAGTCGTTTTATCAAGGAATGAGGAAGGTCGACGCAAAGGTCTTTATGATTTTAAGATAGTTTCGGAAACAAAAGAATC
>JBOFDR010000066.1:0-3197 GCA_051647205.1 Brevinema sp.
AATATAAATAAGAAGAGTACCTTAAGGTACTCTTCTTATTTATATTGATTTTTGTAAAAAATTACCTTATAATAGATTATGTGTTGAGATTTTTATAGTATTTAATCTTATCACTGTAAATGCTTCTTAGTATCGGTAAAATCTAGGGGGAACTATGATAAAGCAGGATTTAAACATTGTCTGGACGAGAGCTTTAGCTTGTTTACTTGTAGTATTAATCCACGTTGCTGAACAATGGCATTATACCTATAATAATGATTCGGGAGTTTTTTATCTCACATCATTAATGATGGTTTTAGGCAGACCCTCTGTGCCATTATTTTTTATGATTAGTGGATATCTATTATTTTCAAAGGATGAAAAACCTTCCTCAACGCTTGTTTGGAAAAGATTTCAAACAATTTTTAGACCACTAATATTCTTTTTTATTGTCTACTATCTTTATCAAATCTCCAGTGGTAATGGATGGAATCCTATCGGAAGTGCTTTTCTCCAAAAAAACGTTTCCCATCTTTGGTATCTAGGATTTATGCTGCCTGTATATACTTTTTCTGCATTTATTAGACCACCTCGAATCGAAAATATTAAACAATGCCTTTTCTTTTTGATGATGATTCTTGTTATTTTTATTATCACAGAATCAATGATGACTAAACCTTATCCTTTTTTAGCAGATTATTCTTTCAATCAACCTCTTCTTTATATGATGATAGGCTATCTTCTAAAACATATTTCTCTGAAGAAAAAATCTATTGGCTTAAAGCTTCTATTTTTATCAACTTTTCTGCTTTTAACGCTAATTAATTATGTTTTAATCTTAATTGATAATAATGCTTATTTATTCACAAATAGTTTTTTAAGTTTGATAGTTCATATCTTAGAATACATTTTTGGTAATCAAGGAACAATTTTAGGTAGTTATAAAACTATAGGTGTCTTGTTGCAGTCTATATTCCTCTTTTTATTCTTACAATCTCTCCAAATAGAACGTATGATGAGTCAATGGAGACAATATATTCATAAATTTGTTAATTATATTTCTACACACTCATTAAATATTTATGGTTGGCATATTTTATTTTTAAATATTATAAGGGAGTTATTAATACACCTTCAAATACGGTATGCTTTTCCTATTTTATTCCTAACAGCAGTGCCTTGCTCTGTTTTAGCAGGGTATGCCACAAAATACACTAGTGTTTATATCAAAAAATATTTAGAAAATATTAATAAAAAGATTTAATTATTAAACAATAAGAAAGTTTGGTCAATCAATTATAATATTGCTTTCTTAGTAAATGTATATAGTGATTATTCTAATAAAAATGGTTGAATCATCATTAAACACTACTCTCTTTCGCTTAGGTCTTACTTACTATTATTCTTTTCCCTTTATACAGATTTAGATCAAATGCATTGATTAACATGAGCATTTATGACAGGAATCGCATTCTGAAAATAATATATATATATTATTAAAACTCATAAACGATCTAGTATTAGATAACTTGTTTTATAGGTTTGTAAAAATCTCATATAAGGAGTATTGCTATGACTAAATTTATTACTGTAGCTGGCGGTTGTTTTTGGGGAACAGAAAAATTTTTGAGCTATATCAATGGTGTACTGTCTACTGAAACAGGTTATTGTAACGGTAATAGTCCTTCTACTTCCTATCAAGAAGTTTGTAATGGTTCTGGACATGTTGAAGCTGTCAGAGTCGAATATGATCCTACTCGTATTACTTTAGCATTCCTTCTAAAAATATTTTATCAGTCTATTGATCCTACTTTACTGAATCGTCAAGGTAATGATAAGGGTATTCAATATCGTACAGGTGTTTATTATGAAAATCTTGACGAAGTAACTATTATTGAGGCTTCTCTTAAAGAGCTTCAAGATAGTTATAATCAGCCAATAATGGTAGAATGCTTACCTCTTAAAGACTATGTTTCTGCAGAAGAATATCATCAAAAATATCTCGATAAGAATCCTACTGGATACTGTCATCTAGGAGTACACGATTTTGATATAGCGAGAAATGCTAAAGATCCTTCTATAAAATAAATTAATCATCATATTATTTTATAATAAGGAGTATTATTATGAATTTGTCCTATTCTTTTATACTGTTAGGCTTATTATTTTCGGTTAAGATATTAATTTTGTTATTGATAATAATCGTGTCCCGGATCCGGTGTTTCCTATTCAATATCGTGTGAGATATGTTGGAACTAATTTTTCTCATACTGTAATGAACTCTGACCGATATGTTTTTAATGATATTCAATTTATAGATCTAAATTTACAAAACAATTTAGCTGCCTTTACTGCCTATAATGAAGATGGTACAACTAATAAAGAAGATCGTACTCTAGGAAGAGAATATGGATTTACCGAAGTACATCGATACAATGGGGCTAAAACTCCTTATTTTATAAATCTATCAGAGAGTATATACCTGTTGCCCGTTATTCTTCATTAAAAGGTGGTAAAGTGACCTTGGCAGTGACTTTAAGAAATAATCGTGGAGGAAGTCCCTGGGTTGAGGGGGTTTGGGATGTTGGATGGATTGATCTAGAATTCCCCAAAGGTTTAACTCCCTCAGATATCGCTTTATTTATATATATAAATGATATATCTAATGACGGATGTTTTCCAGATCCTCCTGTGAAAGCATTATTTGATGGTTTATTAGCTTCATTAATGATAATAATATTTCATTATCTGGGATCTTAAAACAATTGATAAAATTCAAGAATGCTAAATAAATAGCTGATTATCATAATTAGAGTTCCTGTAATCGTAATAAATAAAAACAACAACTTTTTCTTCATCATTCCACCTAATAAGGTCTATTCAGGAAAAGACATACCCCCAATAGACATTAATAATGCAAAACTGACTTCTAAACCTAATCCTTGTTCGTACAGACTTTTTATTACTGGTAAAATAGCTATAGTACTGGTGTATATTGGAGCTCCTATAAATATTGACACTGGTATAATGAAAATAGGGTTATAATTAGAAAATGAAAATATCCATTCTTGACTGAATTCCATTGTAATCCAAATACCAATCGCCGAACCTATGAATAGATAAGGAATTACGGGAGAAATAATATTCCATGTCTCTTTCCAAGAGTCTTTAATTCGGCTTGTAGCTGTGGTAGCTCGTGTAGCACAGCAAGCTTCTTC
>JBOFDR010000067.1:0-4853 GCA_051647205.1 Brevinema sp.
AATTAATAATATTTGTCAATTCTCGACGATATGGTACCACTTCTAATACCACATTCGCAATCCGATCATTAATAATATTCGTTATATAATTCGTAAAGCTAATATTTCTCGTGTTAGTCTGCCATATTGGTAACACTTCTGTAAGGACGTTAGTAATACGATTATTAATAATATTCGTCTGAAAATTTGTTAAAGTAACTGTATTAGTATTAAATATAGCTACGATCTCTGTTTGAACATTAGTAATACGATCATTAATGATATTAGTGATAAAATTCGTTTTATTAACAATATTTGTCTGATATAGTGGAAATATTTCAAATTCTACATTAGTAATACGATCATTAATAATTTTTGTCACAAAGTTAGTCATTTCTCTGTTTATGAAGTTTGTTTTAAAAATAACAACATTTTCATAAGTCCGAACCACATTAGTATCTCTAAGATTAGTAAAATTAGTAATAGTATTTGTAAGATAATAATTTTTTACGGAAACAACTTCATTAGTTATTTGGTTTGTAGAGATAACAAATACTTGATTAGTCAAGATTTTATTTATGGTATTAGTGACTTCTTGGAAGACTGTATTAGTAAAAGAAATTAACTCAATAGAAGGTAATCCATCAGGGCGAACAGGAACAAGGATATTTCTGCGAGATCGTTCTGGTGTAGGCACAGGCATCTCAGGCAAATATCCAACATCATTAAGATTAGGCTCTTGAATAGCAGAGGTAGGAAGATTTGTGTTAATTCCTAAAACATCTTTTACACTTGGATATTTAGGTGCTTTAAAACGAACTACAGGTTGTTCTTTAATTAAGGTATCAAATTCATTAGCGATCCATGGAACTGTTTTCATATCAACAACATTCATTTTACTGAGAGCAGTAATATATTGATCAGCTAAACGAGATTCAGTGGATCTTGAAAAACGAAGACGTAGAACGCTAAAAGCATAAAGAGATTCGTTGTATTGTTTGTTGTGAAAGAATGCCTTACCTGCATTAAGTAAAATTGCAGCACCATTATCAAAAGCCCATGGACGAAGTTGTACTGATTTTTCAAGAACAATGAGAGCATCTTTATTTTTTTTAAGTAGTAATAAACTTTCAGAATAAATAATATATGCTTTATAAGCAGATTCTTTATCTGGAGCTTGTTTGATAAATTCTCTAATAATTTTAATAGATTTATTAGGCTTTTGTGCATCGAGAGCAATAATAGCCTGCATATATAAAGAATAAGAAGATTTGGATTCTTTAAACACTTCTTCAGCAGCATCGGAACTTCCAAGAATATAATACACATCACCTAATCGATCTAAAATCAAAGACAAATGAGAAAATTTAGGGAATTTTTCTTTAATAGTAAGCAAAATACGAATTTTTCTTCGATAATCTTTTTCAGATAGCGATAAAGTATATAAAGCATAGGGAGTGTAACTAGAATTTGGGTATCTTTTGATTAACTCACGGTAAAGTTCCCTTGCTTTTTCAAATTCTTTTTTACGGTAAGCAATTGTTGCTCGATTATATAGTATGTATGCTTTAGAATCATTTGGAGAAAGATTAAGAGGACCATCTGATTCTTCTATAGGCAAAACAACAGTATCGGAACCAGGAACAGCAGTACGAGAACGAGCTGGAGCAAGCACTGGTGCAATAATTTGATTATTACCAAGAATTTCTGGGCCAGCATCTTGTATCGTGGTAGGATTGGGAGAGTTGGGTTGCCATATAGTATCAATCGCTTGATCAAGCGATGCATTGGGATTGACAGAAATTTGAGCGAACGATATCGTTGGAAGTAAAAATAACATAAGAATAAATTTTTTCACAATTTTTCTCCAAATACTTATATTGTGAGCATATTATACTACTATTCTTTTTAGATATCGTCACATAATCATAAAAATCTTAAACTTATCATCAAAAAACTCAAAATATGATTTAAAACAGCAATCCCCTCTTTCGAGGGGACAGTACTTTAAGAAACAAAAATTGTTTTTTACAACAATTTAAGCAAAATTAGTGAACGTGAATTGCTGCAACAGGACATACAGCGACACAAGCATCACAATCGATACATGTGCTCTCATCAATATCCCTTCTATTATCACCTTCACTAATACATGCGACAGGGCAGACTGGTTCACAAGATGCACAGTTGATACAAGTATCATCAATGAAATGTGGCATAACAACCTCCTTGATAAGTGTTACATAATATAAAGCTTCATTTGTTATCATTTTCTAAAGAAAAATCTTCAAGGAGAAATCTCCTAAGAAGTATTATTCCTTCCTCCATATATATTATAAACTTATTAAAAGGCATTGTCTAGTTGCTTTTTTTTTCAAAAAGTAAATAGGCTATCGGACGAAGAGGACTCATTTTACGATAAAATAATGTAGGAAAAGATTCAAAAATATTTTCTTGTACTACAGGATCATAAACACTGAGCCAGTTTGGATATTGAGCTAAAATTTGTGCAACGCTATCAGCATATTCTCTGATATCTGTTACAAAAGATAGTTGACCTTTAGGTTTTAAAACGCGTAAAATATCTGAGACAAAAGATGGTCGAAATAAACGATTTTTCCATTGCCTATCTCTGAGCCAAGGATCAGGAAAATTAATGTGAATAATATCAGCATAATTTTGAGGCATAATGGATAAAACATCTTGACCGTCATCAGCAAATAAGATAAAATTATCATTCCCTTCGCGAAGAAGTCTATTTTCTGTTTTAACAGCTCGTTTTCGTGAAATATCTACCCCTATCCATTGGACAGATCTATCTTTTGGACAATGCATAAGCATATAATCGCCATGTCCACATCCCATATCAATAGCTATTTTTTGGTTTGAGAAAGATTCAAACATATCTTGCACTTGATCTTCTACAGTAAAAATTTTATGATGATTTTCTAAAGACAACATTATTTTTTAATCACCTGTGGAACGATAATAAAAGAATCATCCATTTTAGGAGCATTTTGAGCGATTTCTTCTTGAGAAAGAGAAATTTTAACCATATCTTCACGAAAAACAGTAGGGATATCATAGCTACGAACTACTGGCTTATAAGAGCCTAAATCTAGCTTAGCAATAGTCTCAACTAAGGCTAAAATCTCATGCATACTGTTGCTAAAAAATTTTTTTTCTTCATCTAATAAATGAAGAGACGCTAAAGATGAAATATGATTAATATCAAAAGACATACAGATTCCTTTTATATAAAAAAATTTTATTGATAATAGTAAAACATTGTTAGAAAAACTATTAGCACTATTTTAATTTATTATAGCGTAGTTTAAAAAAAAATTCAATCTATAAGTAATCAAAACCGAAAATTACTTATCCAATACAGGAATACTAATTAAAAAATCCATGTATAAAAAAGAAAAATATTTCAAAGAAAAATAAAAAAAGATTGCACAATCTCACTTTTATTGTGCAATCCTTGTGCTAATTTTGGTAAGAGTTATTGATTCAGGTTTTTTGATAATTTTATCAAAAAAAGTCTCATGTGCTGTGCGTTTTTTCCGACATATTATGACTAATTGGAAACAATCGCACAATTCATTTTATGAATTTTCCTAGTAATTCAAAGGGATTGATTTTTGTGTTAAAAAATATAATAATAAGAATAACATAATATTAATCAGACTTTCTTTAAAACTATCAAAAAAATTATTTGCACAGTGTTTGATAAACCACCTTGCTGTCAATCTAACTATATCACATAATACTATGACCTGATCAGTTCATAGTATTATATTATTAATTAATATTTCCAAAGCTCAAATTTATAGGATTAAACTTATGGTATTATGGAATTCTTTGTTCGATCATTTAATGACTTCTTTAGAAACAGGTTTTGCAAAACCACTCTTAAAGCGTATTCACTTAAAAGAATGTCAAAATGATTCTCTTCTTATTTTAGTAGCTGAAGATTCATTTACAAAGGGATGGTTTGAAGAAAATTGTATTCCTTTGCTCTATGAGTATTTAGATGCTCAAGACCTAAAAAAAGAGTTTCGTATTGAGTTGGCACAAACTACCATTACAGAATCTGTTTACAGCTCTTCCCAAACAGTCAGTCTTTCATCACCTGCACAAAAAAATACTCAGTATTACTTAGTTCAAGATTTTATTTTTGATTATTTTATTCCTGGTGATTGTAATGATTTTCCTTATCAGGCTGCATGTAATATCGCAAAAGACAGATCATCTAGGTATAATCCTTTTGTTATTTCAGGATCTATTGGTACAGGAAAAACACACTTAGCTCAAGCGATTGTTCATCAGTTTGAAGCAAACTACCCTGATACAAAAACTGTCTATACTACCAGTGAAGATTTTACTAACGAATTTATTAAACATATCCAAAATAAATCTATGAATCTATTTCGTGAAAAATATCGTCATTGCGATCTACTAGTAATTGAAGATATTCAAGGGTTGCAAGATCGTGATTCAACATCAGAAGAATTAGAAAATATTTTTAACTCACTATTTTCTCGTGGATCACAAATGGTTTTTACTTGCGATAGACCTATTGAAAAACTCAAAGATCTCAAGCATCGTTTGAAAACACGTCTTACAGGAGGTCTTTCTGTAGAGCTCAAAAAACCAAACTACGAAACAAGAAAAGCAATTCTTTTAGACATGATGGAGCGTGAAAATCAAAAAGCAGATGATAAAGTGGTGGATTTTGTTGCAGAAGTAATTGATGATAATATTCGTAGCTTAAAAGGAACATTACTAAAGCTAATTGCCTATGCAGATTTAAAGAAAAAAGATATTTCTTTAAATCTTGCAAAAGAAATTTTAAGTGAAAAAATTAAGAT
>JBOFDR010000068.1:0-5639 GCA_051647205.1 Brevinema sp.
TACCCACACATTTTCGTCCTTCAGGGCGATCTTGGTGCGGGTAAGACAACATTAGTACGAACATTTATTTCATTATGGGATCAAGAAATTATTGTTTCGAGTCCAACATTTACACTTATGAATGTATATTCATTTCATGGAATTACTATTCATCATTTTGATTTATATCGTTTATCAAGTAGTTATGAAGCCTTAGAATGGGGCTTTGAAGAATTTGTTACTAATTGTGATTATGCTTTTATTGAGTGGGCAGAACGTGCATTAGATCTTATTCCAAGACCTTATACGCTTATTGATATTGCTCATGGATCTAGAGAAAACGAGAGAGAAATATCTCTTTCTATTATTGAATCCTAACATAGGAACTTTTATGATTTTATTTTCTTTTTGACACTTACTCGAGCAGCTCCTCGATATAGTGATCCTGATAGATAATCAGGATTGATTCCTCTTTGATCAGAATTTCTTAGCACATCATTAAAACGATAAGAGTTTTCTTGAATATTTGTGATAAAAATATGGGGATGCTTGAGATTCATTTTGGCACGAGTAACACCCTTACTACCATAATGTACATAAGTAATTGTTTGAAACTCATCTACTGATTCCACCACAGCAATATGAGAGAGTGCATCATCCCACACCATATTTTTATTCATATCATAGGTATTATCAAAAAAAATGATGTCTCCTATTTGAAGATCTTGATTGTCTAAGATAAAACCTTGTATATGTAATCCTTCCCAAATAGCGGTAACTCCATTGTCTGCAATACCGTACAATTTTTTAAGATTTAATCCAGCTAAATGAAAGAGAAAAGCAACAAATCCTGAACAATCACCTAAATATTTTAGGTGATTAATCGTAGGAAACTCTTGAAGACCTACTGTTTTTGGGATATAAGATGATAATTTTTGATGAAATAATGCTGTATCATTGATCTCAGAAAATAATATATTTGTAGATAAAAATAATAGGTATAATTGCCGTTTGCTCATATTACTCATAAAAACAACCTCATGGGGACAGTTTTTGTCCCATAATATATTTATCGACAATTGATTATCAAAAAATAAAGAGTATATAATACAAAAATATATTATACTTTATTACATTATATAGTATATATATATAATAATTTTTATATTTAGGAGAGTATTATGTTTGGAATTATTGGAGCAATGGCTGAAGAAATTGAACTGATTAAAAAACATATAGAAAATATGCATACCACAACTATAGGAGACGTAGAATTTCATCAAGGTCATATTAATAATCAAAAAATTGTTCTTTGTCAATCAGGTATTGGAAAAGTCAATTCTTCTTTTGCAACGACATTACTTATTTTTCATTTTAAGGTCAAAGCAATCTTATTTTCAGGAGTAGCTGGTGCTGTCAATCCTGAATTAAATATTGCAGATTTAGTGATTGGAACAGATTTTCTTGATCATGATGTAGATGCAACAGCTCTTGGTTACAAACCATCTGAATTACCTGATGGTTATCTTTCTTTATTTCAATCTGATAAAAAATTATCAAAAATTATTTTTGATATTGCGACTAATCTTTTTAGTGTAGAAAAAATATCTAGAGGTCGTATTATTAGTGGTGATCAATTTATTGCTTCTCATGATAAGATCAAAAAGTTTCAAACTCTCTACAATGCTTTTGCAGTTGATATGGAAAGCAGTCCTGTAGCCCACGTCGCAAATAAAGCTAAAATCCCTTGCTGCGTCATTCGTTCTATTAGTGATAAAGCTGATGGTAAAGCAAGTGAAATCTATGAATCATTTTTCCGTGACGCTGCTGAAAAATCAGCACAGATCGTTATCGAACTATATAAAAAATACGATCTCAAAACTATTTTTTAAATCACTGCATTAGTAAAATATTTCATCTTCTCTAAAACTTTAAAACAAATATCAAAAAAAGCCTAAGTTAATTCTTAGGCTTTTTATAGTAATATTTTTAGCTAAAATTTTTATTGTGGGTAATATTCTCCACCTGCAGGGATATTAACGCTTCCAATCCAGATTTCTATGTCTCCATCATAATCTTCCATACCGATATAGTATTCTGCTTTAATCTCGTAACGACCAGGTTTGAACTTAGAAGTATCTACAGTAACTGCATATTGTTGATCTGCTCTGAGCTTTCCTCTCCAAACAACTTGTTTCATTCCATCTTCTCGTTTGATCCAGACATTTACGTCTGTTTTGTGGAAAGGTTGGTGAATTTGAATGGTCATTGGACCATTGATAGGTTGACCTGGTTGAGGAGAAAGGAAGTAAATATCATCTGCAAAAACCTGTACTCCTAGTGTCATTGTTGCGATTAATAAAAATTTGTTCATGTGTTTCATAATAAAATCCTTTTGATTTATAAACATTAATAAAATAAGAAAATCCTTATTTTAAGAAGGGTTTACCCAAATATTGATATCTCCATCATAATCATCTCCGTCAGCGTAATACTCAGCATTAATCTCATACTTGCCAGGACGAAATCGATCTGTATTAACAATGATGGAATAGTTATTATCTGGAGATAAGATCCCTCGCCAAACCATTTGGTCCGTATGGTCATGTTCTATCCAAACATTCACAGGAACTTGGTGATAAGGAGGATGGATCTTGATAGTTACCATACCGGTAACAGGCTGATTATTTGATGGCATTAAAAACCAGATATCATCACCATAAATAACAGGTGAAATAAAAAAAAGAAAAAAGAAAATAAATATTTGTGATGCTATTTTCATTTTTGTTTTACTGTCATGCGATGATATATTTTAAAATGTTTTATCAAAGATATGAATTCCTTACAAAATTACTCCTAAAATACGAGTAAGATAGATTAAGAATTTGATATCTTTTTTCAAGAAATGTTGATATATTTTTCACAATCATTCCTTTATTTTAATATTATAATAACAAAAAAGCAGGAGGAGCTCTCTGTTGTTGTTTTTGAAGTATTGTTTTATATTGTTGTGTTTTATCACAAATAATTAATAATAAAGTAACAATCAATAAAAGTAGTATAGGATAATCAGTTAATAACACATATCGGCTATGAACAATACCACTATCTATTTCTGTTGTTTGATTATAGATGATTGAGTAATCACCGTGATGCTTAAACAGATGTATTTTGGACACATTAAAAGTATTATAGACAAAAACAGAGATCCATACTAGTAAGAAAAGAAGTCTAGTGAACAACACCTTCATTAATAAAACCTCTTTATGTTAGTTATATAATAGATAAAAAATCATTATTTGTCAATCAAAATCATCAGTGATCTTAAAAATAATTTGAAATTATTTCCTAACTAGCGTACAATATAATTACGATGAAAAAATTTAAATTTTCTTTACAATCACTCCTCGAGATACGTGAACGACTAGAAGATGGGCAAAAAAACAAACTGGCCAAAGCAGCTGGTGAATATAAGCTATCTTTAGAAAAACAAGCTCTTTCATTTCAAAAAGTGGCCTCAGCTAAAGACAAAATCTCTGAGTCTATAAAACAAAATAAAATATCAATGGAGCAATTGCGACAGCTCGATTTTTTGTATAAACAAGCACAACAACTCTCATTCTCCATGGAAGAAGAGATAGAAAAAAAACGAAAAAAAATGGAACATGAAAAAGAAGAGTATAACAAGCGTTACCGAGATAAAAAAGCCTTAGAACTACTAAAAGAAAAAGAATTAGTAACATATAAAAAAGCCTTAGCTCATCAAGAAAATATTATCATGGATGAAATCTCTAAAAATCAATTCTTTAAACATCATCGAAAATAACAGCATCTTTAATTTTAAATTAATTAATTCTTTATTACACATATACTTAATGATTAGTCTATCAGGTCATATTACTTATAATATCAATGAATATTATTTACTATATTTTTATAGGATAATAACAATATAGTCAGAAAATCATCTCTTCTTGCAACATTAACTCCGTTTAACCTAAAATAAGTTAGATAAATTAAAAGAGGATGATATTATGAATATAATTAGAACATTAGAAGTATTGGATTCTATTCAAATTATTAACAATAGTGATTCCTGTGAAGATGCTGTTCGAGAGTGTTTTCAACCTTTAATAGAAAACAAATCCATAACAGCCGAATATATAGAAGCTGTTATTCAAAGAGGAATTGCATCAAAATTTTACTACATAATTGCACCAGGACTAGCATTACCACATTCTAGACCAGAAGATGGTTGCTCAAAACTTGGCGTAAGTATGTTGATTGTTAAAAACGGGATTAAATTTGAATCTCATCAATACAATCCTGTTCATTGCTTAATAGGTCTTGCAGCACCTGACAATAGTACGTTAATAAATGCTCTTGTAGAAGTTGCAGATTTTTTTGGTGATAAACCTGAAATCATCGAAGAACTAAGCAGGGCAGAATCTAAAAAAGACGTCTGTACTACTCTTTATAAAATAGAATCTTATCATATACAACATATTTTATAACTATATTTTTTATCTTTTATTGAATTGGGTTTAATTTAATATCTAATTTTTGCTTAAATGTATACCAGGTTCCTGTTGCACCATCAACAGCCAAGCTAATTACACCAGGAATAACTCCTAGTAAAAATAATGCTGCACCACCACCTACATAAGCTCCTCCGGGAGAATTATGTACAGTTACAGTAACAGGCTGGAAACCTGATTTTTCTAATGAAATAACGTAATTTGATACTATGTCAATTTCTTGAACAGTAAATTGTACTTCTCCATTAGTATCTGTGGTTCCAATAATTTTATTATCAAGTTTAACCCTAACACCTTCTAATAAAGCATCGTTTCTGCTATCTCTGATGGTAACTTTTTGATCAATAATTTTCTTTCTGGTGATTGCACCACAAGAAATTACATTAACCAGTAAAAGTATCATCATTAAGTTTTTAAAAAACTTCTTCATAAGTACCTCATTATGAAAACTAATATTTAGTATATAATACAATGATTTGCAATAATAATCAAATTTTGAAAGATAATACTTTAGATCAAAATTTATACTAAAAACTTTAGATTACCATCTTTATCAATAGCCACATCTTTTGGGATAATATCTACAAATTGATTCACTTCTACTTTATTTTCATCAAAATAAACTCTAATATAGTTTTCTGTATAAGCCTCACGAATGCCTTTTTTTCCTGTCTCAGTTAACGCTTTGTAGTTTACTCCAAGACAATATTCTCGTGCAAACGCTAAAGCACTTTCTTGGTACACTTGATGAAGACGATCTTCCCGCTCTTTTTTAATAGACATAGGTAGATCATTGTATTTATAAGAGGTGGTACCCTCACGTCTTGAATAAGGGAATATATGGATTCGTGTAAATTCAGCTTTACGCACCATATCTAGTGTTTCTTCAAATTCTTCGTTTGTTTCTTCAGGAAAGCCAACTATAATATCCGTTGTCAAGGCAGCATCAGGGCGAATATCTCTGATTTTTTTGATCAGAGCTAAATACTCATGCACAGTGTATCGACGAAACATTCTTTTAAGCACCGTATCAGAACCAGATTGTACCGATAAATGAAAATGTGGTGCCATTTTAGGATGTCTAAGACATTCTAACAGTACAGGATCAAACTCATCCGGCTG
>JBOFDR010000069.1:0-2923 GCA_051647205.1 Brevinema sp.
TATTAGATGTTAGAACAACAGAAGAATATAAAGATGCTCATTTAAAGCATGCTCATCACATTCCTGTGGATGAGCTAATAACTTTGAATAACATACCCTACCCTAAAGATCAAGTTATTATTTGTTATTGTCGTAGTGGCGTTCGGTCTCAGACAGCTGCAGAATACATCTCACAATTAGGCTATAAAGTCTATAATCTTGGTGGATATTTACAATTTTCTAATGATTTTATTGCTAAAATACAAAACAAATAAATCTATTATCACTCTATAAATAACAATATTATTGTTCTGTCATATTGTCAAAACAATTTCTATTGCGTAAATTTAATAGTACTACGTTATAATAAAAGATAACGATCTTTTATTATAACGCCAACTTAAATATGATTTAAATTAATAAATAAAAAATTAAAGAAATTAGCTATGAATATTAAAATTTCAGAAAATGACTTTTTTAAAATGGATTTAAAAGATGTTTATATTATTGATGTAAGACATTCTTTTGAACAAAATACAGGTTTTTTAGGGATTGCTGCAAATATTCCTTTTGTAGCAGTAGTTCAATGTCCTCCAACTCTTCCAAAAGATAAAGTTATACTAACTTATTGTAATTATGGTAATAGAGCAGGACAAAGTGCTACAATATTAAGAGAAAAGGGTTATAATGCTTATAGCTTAGGTGGATATGCGTTATTTTCTGATAAATTAAAAAAAAGATGTAATAAAATTTAATTAATCAGTTATTAACAGTAACTCATTAAGGAGAATTTAGATGAAAATTGCTCTTGGAACTGATCATGCAGGTTTTGAGCTAAAAGAACAGGTCAAAAAATGGTTAATAGACCATAATTATGAGATTGCTGATTGTGGTACTAATTCATTAGACAGTGTTGATTATATTGATTTTGCTTATGCAGCTGCTTCTCAAGTGGCTGATCATATTTCTGATAAAGCTGTTATATTTTG
Source organism: Brevinema sp. (assembly GCA_051647205.1). GTDB lineage: Bacteria > Spirochaetota > Brevinematia > Brevinematales > Brevinemataceae > Brevinema_A. The sequence continues at coordinate 969 of JBOFDR010000069.1, forward strand.
TGGTACAGGATTAGGTTCAAGTTATGTTGCTAATAAAGTTCATGGGATTCGTGCCGCACTATGTGAGAATGAATATAGTGCTCGCCTATCGAGACAACACAATGACGCAAATGTTTTGGTGTTAGGTGGAAGAGTATTAACTACTGAACGAGCTCTAGCTATCTTAGAAATATGGCTGAATACTTCATTTGACGGTGGTCGACATTTAGATAGAATCAATAAAATTTCTACAATAGAAAACATAGAACTTAAAAAAAATAGCTCTAGTAAAAATAATTAATAGCGGGGTGTTAGATGGAAAATTCAATTCCTAATATTTATTTTGAAATTCAAATTCCAAATAGTTCCACAGAAAAACTTTGGAATGAGTTTATAGAGACTCAGCAATTCATACAACTGTTTAAAGATATCAAAGACCACACAGAGCTATTCCAAGCTAATCAACATGGAGACATAGAATTCAGCATGGGTTTATTCCATAAATTCAGTGGTGAATATCATATATTATCTTGTGAAAAATATAAAAACTTCTTGTTTGATATTATTTCAGAAGAGTGTACATCTACGATTCTCTTAACAATGGAAGAAAATAACGGCACTGTATTATTACGTTTAGATCATCGAAGTTTTGTTGGTAATAAGAGAAAGCAACATCATAAAAATTTCTATAATCGTTGGAAAAAAGTTTTTAATTTACTTCATAAAAAAGAAAAACAAGCTGTTTAACAGCTTGTTTTTCTTTAATAAATATATTAATTTGTCATATGCATTTACTTTGCTTTTTTTTTATTAACATCTTATAATGTATATATTATAATTTTTATTATATCATTATCGAGGTGCTTGTGAGAAAACTTTTATTCTCCATACTTTTTTTAACTGTAAATATTTATGGACAAAGAGTCCAATTATCCAGTATTCCTGGTCAAGATGGTGACATAAATATCAATGATATGCTCAATCAAATTATGGCTCCTTATTATCAAGAATTATCAAATATTCAAAATAAAGTACGCGATAAAGAATTAGAATTTCAACTACTCCGTGATTTTCGTACAAATATTGATAACTTCGACCGAATTAATCGTTATATTTTTGGATATGAATCATCTTTTCGTTCTTTAACTAATGAAATTTCAGATCCTACAGCCTTATCTTTACAAGTAGATCGAACAGCTAAAAAAGGTACTTACAATATAAAAATCAAGCAACTAGCTGATCATGATGCTTTTTCATCTCCTGCTATTTCTTTAGATAAAATACTCCCTGCTGGTATTTTTCATGTAAAGATTGACGAAATTTCAATCCCTGTGAATTTTACAGGAGGTAATATTATTTCTTTGGCAGATACTCTCCAAAAAACTACATCAAATCTTATTGATGTCAAAGTTATTAATACCTCGGATAAGACACGTACTATCTCCATAAGTAGCAAAAAAACAGGAGAAAAATACAAAATTCATTTTGATGGAAATCTAGCACCGTTAACTACTTCAGAAATTCTTTCTAAAGGAAAACGAGAAGAAAAACAAATCTTATGGCCTGACAATAAAACCAATCTTCAAATTTCTAACAATACATTTTCGTTAGACTTAAAAGAAAAAATTAGTCCTAATTCCAGTATTTCCTTTCAAGTAAAAATAACAGAAATACCTAAGGATACCAATGATACTAATAAACAAAATATTTCCTTATCTAATCTTCAAAAAGAAAGCATTGGATCTTTTAATATTGAAAAAATTACGATTCCTGGGATATCTCCTATCTTAGAAGATTTTTCAAAGAACGAAACTACTAATACCAATAAAGTACCTGAACAATATTTGACCTTAAAATTTACAGATAATGTTGAAGAAAAAATCATTTTAAGTAATGCTTCCTTTAACATTGATCTTAAAAAATATACTGAAAAATGCCTATTAAACATTCAAGTTGTTTCCGAAGCTAAAATAGCT
>JBOFDR010000070.1:0-2214 GCA_051647205.1 Brevinema sp.
ATCACCGACAAAAGAACATGATATCGTACTAAAGATAATCACTAAAATATTGATTGTATATACTCCTTATTTATTATCATACTCAAAGTATATATGATCAATCTAATACCAATCAAATAGATTCCTTTTTAGATAAAAATTATAATAAGTATACAAAAATTATTATTTTAATAAAAACATACTAATAATGTTACACAACTAATTATTTTATAAGTATTTATAATTACTGTCATCACATCTCCTCAAATAATAAAAATTTAATTATTTTAGAAATAATACCGTTCAACATTATGAATTATTTTTATTAGTTAAATTTGATGTAAGGTAGCTGTATATCCTTTATCATGCCATAAGATATAAGCAAGATTGTCTTTTTTCTTATGATGATAAAAATAGTAATTTAAGTCTGATTTATTATAAGCATAGTAGAGTTTATAATTATCATCGTTAAGAATTTCTTTCTTTCCTTCAAACTCAAAGCTTTTTTCTTCAGCATTATTGATCAAAATATGATGATAAAATGTTGTATCTAACTTTACTTTACGAAGAATATTCATTTCTTTAGAAAGTTTTGTTTCTATATAAAAACATGACCAAGTGGTGAGCCTTGTATTTTTGTCTTCCATTTTAATAAAAAACACAAAATCTACATCGTGATTTTTGAGATGCGAATCACTGATTGTAACTAATTCTGGTAGAAGATAGTATTGAATAATATTCTTATCAGCCCACTGAGGATCTGCCTCTAAAAAATGTTGGGCATCTTTTTTAATCTCAGGAATCAAAGAACTAATAAGTAGCTTAGTAATTTGATAGGGATTAACACCTGAATTAATAATCGTATCAGAGTAAAGATTTTTTTTAACTGTATCTAAAAGATCTTCAGTATTCATTAATATGATAGCCTTTCTTCCTTTAGGACTTACTGTATTCGTAAAATCAGAATCTGTATCTTTTTCAATTGCTTTTAATAATGAATTTGTAGATTTAGGATTTTTATTAAGATTTTTATGCGTAACAGAGCAAGAAGTAAGAAAACATGATATGAATAATAAGATGTTATATCTTGATAAAGTCATAATAAATATGACCTCCTTATAAATTTAAATCCACCATACCTTATGATATGGTGGATTTATTAATTTTTAATTATTTAAATTTTCTATTGAACTTTGCTTAAAAAATGCAGGTACCCCTTAGAGTAAGTATTATAGTAGTCATAGACCATATCTAGATGCTTACTTGCAAAAAGAAGCTTGAGGATAATGTTCATCTGTGTCTGTATCATATAACTCTGAAGTTACTTTATATTCTTTCGAAAACTTATCTTCATAACTACTGATAGTATTTATTGCTGATGAGTTTGGTTTAAAAAGCATACGATCCCAAATTCTTCTAGTATTATTTGATGATTCTAATGGCTTAGAGGCACACGTTGAAGCATTCAGAGCTGCGCCCAAGTAATTTTTTGATCTGATTTATTTTGTAGTTTTATATAAAAGGTCATCTATTCCCAAATGTACGTGGTCGATCAGATCGTACACGGTTACCCTCTTCTGAATCTACATATAAAACAGAATAAGGGCTATAATAGAGTGATACTAGTGTGTAGTTTGACCATTGATGTTGGGAATTAGAATTATTAAGAAGACTACTAAACTGTGCTTTTACGGCTTGAATCTCTGTCTGAATAAATTTTTTAACAATAGTTATACTTACTTCCTTGTCCTTTATCAACTCATATAAACGTCCAGAATATCGCTCATCTCACCAAAAATTTTATAAGATGAAGGAAGTTTTGTACTTGCAAAATATAATTCAGAATCTTTTAAAACCTGTTTTTTACGATCGTTTGAGATTGTAGTATCAGGCATCGATGATTGCTTTCACTTCTGTGATATAATCTGTTAAGGATTGCCCAAGTTTAGGAACTATACTAACCTGAATAGCAAAATCTATGTCACTAGGAATAATAGGATCAATATTTTCTATATTTTCCTAATTTTGATCGGTAGGAGGATCAATAATTAAATCAGAATCAAGATCTGGAAGATCTTCTGAAACATCTGATCCAATATCTGTAACATTTAGAGATGATTTTAGAAGATCTTTTTTTCAAAATCTTGTCAAATTTCTTTTGTTTCTATATTACAAGCAATAAATAAACTAAGCATCATAATCGGTATAGTATTTTTAATATGATCTCATATAATG
>JBOFDR010000071.1:0-1541 GCA_051647205.1 Brevinema sp.
CGCCCGAATGAACTTATAAATATTATTCGTCACTTAAGGAATGGGAAAAGCCCAGGTTTTGATGACATCACTAACAATGTAATAAAATGTTTCTCCAAAAAAAATATCATATTTTTATGTAAAATTTTTAACGCGTGCTTTAAAATTGGATATTTCCCCAATCAATGGAAGACCGCAAAAGTGAAACCATTATTAAAACCGAACAAAAATTCCTCGAATCCATTAAGTTATCGACCTATTAGTTTATTACCTGCTCTATCCAAACTTTTCGAAAAAATAATACACTCACGTTTAAATAAATATATTAAAAATAAAATCATTAACGAACAGTTCGGGTTTCGAAAAAATCACTCTACCGTTCATCAAATAACTAGAATCACGGAACATATTTCGATGAACTTCAATAAACGTCGCCATGTTGCACTATTTACATTAGACCAAGAAAAATCTTTTGATGTCGTGTGGCACAATGGTCTTCTTTTTAAATTAATTAAACTGGGTATACCTGAACCTTTGATAGACATTTTAAGTTCATATTTAAAAAACCGAAAATTCTCAGTCGTCGTAAATGATGCAATTTCAAATTCAAGAGACATTCTCGCCGGAGTTCCTCAGGGCAGTGTATTGGGCCCGATATTATTCAATATATACATTAACGACATCCCGATTGCTCCTCATTGCAAATTAGCCTTATATGCTGATGATACGGTATGTTTCACGAGTGGTAAGAATCCTGATGTCACGACCAAACGACTACAAGTCGCCTTCTATAAAATTTCTCATTATTTTAATAAATGGAAAATCAAAATTAATAACGACAAAACAGACGCGATATTCTTCAGTGTTCGCAAACGCAGACCGGTCCTAAATCTCAAAGATAATGAGGGGAATAGCATCGAGTGGAAGAAACAAATAAAATATCTAGGAGTAATTCTCGATTCCCGCCTACGTTGGGCCCCCCATATCGCCGAGGTCCGTAAGAAAGCCCTCGCGGCCATGGCCGCGCTTTATCCCATCTTCAACAGAAGAAGTCATCTCTCCAGACAAAACCGCATCATTCTATATCGCGCACTCATAACCCCTATCTTACTATATGCCGTTCCCACCTGGGGAAACGCTTCCCCATCGAACATTAAAAAATTGCAAACTGTGCAAAATAAAGCTCTAAAAATAATTTATAACACTCCTTTATTAACAAACCTAAAAAAACTCCACATCGAGCATTCCATTCCGACGATATTAGACAACATAATTAAATTTACGGAAAAATTTTATGATAAAATAGATTGCGATCATGACAATAGCGAAATTGCAAATCTAGGAAATTACAATTTAAATAGTCTTCCATTTAAATATGTACATAAGCTACCAAAACATATCTTGCTAGATAATCCTAGCAATAAATCTAGCTCCACCCATTGAGCATTCTATGTACTAGTTTTAAGTTTTGTGTTGTATCATATTTTTGAGTATATTTGTAAACAGGTTTTTTACTAAATTTTCCTGTATTTAATCTAATAACGTATTATAATTAAAATATC
>JBOFDR010000072.1:0-5001 GCA_051647205.1 Brevinema sp.
AATATTATTTACGATTGTTTTAAGTACCTAAATAAAAAATCATTTTTAAACGTCTGAAATCTTCTTTCTAAAATTGCTTGACGAGCATTTTGTGTGAGTTCTATCAAAAAATAAAGATTGTGAATAGATACCAAACGACCACCTAATACTTCATCTGCTCTAAGCAAATGTCTAATATAGGCTCTATCATAGTTTTGACAAGCATAGCACGCACATTCTAGATCAATAGGATTAGTATCAAATTCATATTGTTTTTTTTTAAGATTTAGGCGACCTGATCGACTAAAAGCAGAACCATGACGTGCTACTCTTGTTGGAAACACACAATCAAACATATCAACACCACGCTCTATTCCTTCTAAAAGATCTTCCGGAACTCCTACTCCCATAAGATAACGTGGTTTCTGAATAGGCATCTCATCAGCAAGAACATCAAGCATACCATACATCTCATCTTTAGTCTCTCCAACAGAAAGTCCTCCTATTGAATAACCAGGAAAATTCAAATCAGAAAGCTCTCGTGCACTTTGCTTTCGAAGTTCAGGGAAAACACCTCCTTGTACAATTCCAAAAGCATATTGATCTTGAATATTTCGTTTTAAAAATTCATTTTTTGCACGCTTTGCCCAAGCCGTAGTTCTAGCTAAAGCTTTTAATGTTTGATGATAATCAGCAGTTCCTGGGACACATTCATCAAGTACCATCATAATATCAGAACCAATAGCCTGCTGAGTATCTACCATTACTTCAGGGGTTAAATAATGATAACGTCCATCTAGATGGCTTTGAAATCTCACACCATCATCGGTGATCTTACGCATACCCGCAAGAGAAAAAACCTGAAATCCACCTGAGTCTGTTAAAATATTTCGTTTCCATTTTGCAAACTTATGGAGTCCACCATATTGTTTAAAGAAGTCTACAGATGGTCTCAAAAGCAAGTGATAAGAGTTTGCTAAGATAATTGTTGCTCCCATATTTTCTAGTTCTTCTCGGCACAATGTCTTTACTGTAGCTTGGGTACCTACAGGCATAAAAATAGGTGTGTTGACCGTGCCGTGAGGAAGTTCCATAGTACAAGCACGAGCATATCCGTCCTGTCCGTCTATCGTAAAAGGGAGTTTATTCATTTCAAGCATCATATTTCCTTGAGAGATAAGAGTAGAATATTAACTAATTATTGGAATTCAGAAGGAACAAATTTTTTCTCAAATTCAGGGAAGAAGTTGACAGCATTAGATCCTTTCATCGTAAATGCAACTCCAATAAACGGCTCCCAATAGGCAACTTGCTTAATGTCATCTGTGACTCTTCCTAAATTAAATATCAGTCTCATATCCCAAGTGTCAAGATCATGGATTAATTCAAAATTTAATGATTGAAGTTTAAAGCTAGAACGTTTTAATGCATCTAAGTCCCATATTTTAAGGCCATCCCCCAGATCGGTAAAGAAGTTTTTAGATTGTTCACCAGGTAAAGAAAAACGTTGACCATTAAAAATTCCATCACGATAATAAAGGTAGATCTTTTCGTTTAGCATTTGAGTACTGAAGCGAAACGTTAAATATTTCGTGAATTTTAATCCGAGAGAAAAATCTAATCTTAAAAAAGAATTTCTCATATTTACAAAATCTTGATAATACCTAAAGACAAAACCAAATTCAGAGATCTCATAAATAAAAGGATACAATGCAGGAATATGATAATTTTTCAATCTAAGATCCCATAATACATCAACATTAAAACTTTTATCGATACGAATGGTGCGCACTTCACCAGTTACTGGATCAGCCTCAGGACGAGATTTTTCAAATAAATTATAACGGTATGAAACTTGAGGGATATAATTGTAATCAGATCCAGGGGAAAACTCTACAACTAATTGAGGAAATCCTCCTACGAGTCGATTGGTGAAATTTTGGGTTTGGGTAAGGGATTTATTGGTTTCCGTTTCCAAAAGATTCATACGAATACTTGTTCCAACGCTAAACCACCAGACATTAGCTTTAGTGGTTACGTCTACTTGTTGATAGGTGATATTGTTTAAGAAGTAATCGTTTGGATCATTATCAATAACTTTTTGTTCTCTATTATTAACGATCCTCGATCTGCGATCAAATGAAACCCCTAAATTCAGTCCTAAAATAGTATCACGTCGAAATTGTAAAAATTCTAAGGAAATATCATTATTCCATCGCATCGTAGCTTCTCTAGGACTGAGGCCTTCCTCGATACGCCTCATTCGATAGATAGGGTGCCCATAATCTAATGCTGATCTAAAATTAACCTTTGTTCTAATTAACTCATCATCAAACCAAACTTTATTTGGATTGATAGTGGTACCTAAATTATAATTGATATCCATTCCTGAAGAACGGAGATTATTTGTTCTACTTGATGCAAAAGAAGACCATTGATCCTGATAAGAAAAGGCAATATTATTACGTACAGAAAAAATATTATCAAAAGCATCTATATTTATACCGATCCTACCTTCTTCAGAATGTTGGTATAGATCAGAAATAAGTGTTCGATTGGTATTTGTAAGTTGTTCAATATCTGTAGTTGCAGAAGGTGTATTAGTCCCAAAAGTATGATCCGCTTTGAACCTAACACTGGCAGAAGCATCTGCCTTAATCCTTACCCAGTTATAATCATTAGTAGTAGCATTAGTCACTGTGATAGATTCCCAGTTAGTAACTGTACGAATAATTTCTTCATTGTTTTCGGTAAATACTTGTTTTGTAATAATCATATTAGATTTAGTCGTAAGACTTGCGACAAAATCTTCATATTTTTTCATACTAGTAAATTCTGTTTGTCGACCTCTAGAATCAACCACTCTTACTTTGGTTTTAGTACTGTTAGTATATTCAAAAAGATCTAATGTTCCAAAATTATAAGACAATGATGGGGCTGTTAGGGAACGAAGTTCATAATCATAATAATTATTTAAAAATTGATTAGATTGGCCAGGACGAACTGTTCTGATATAATCAAGAGACACATCTGCTGTAAACTTATCCATGGTAAAAGCAATTTTTTGATTAATCGAATCAACTTTTGGCTGAATATCTCCACCATAATCAAAGAATGAATGACTTTGAGGGCTAATTAAAGTCTGGAAATTAATACTTTTTTTATCATCAAATCGTGAGCGATAGCTATATTTAGATAAGAAAAAGGGATCATTCAAGTCTTCCAATTTTAATTCTAAACCTATACCATCAGTTCCTAGACGTGTGTTTATTTTGTAACGCCATGCAAACTGAGAAATACGCTCAAGATCAGGAGAAATATTGTTTTGGGGAAGAACCCATTGAGAATAAAAATTTCCATCTCTTATAATACGTTGATCATTTGCAAGATCGACTTGTAATTCGAGATCTTGTAAGATCCCTTTAGAAGGTGCTTTATAATTGACAGAGAAGTATTGTCCTTGACGTTCATAAAAGTCAAAACCAAACTTAAAATCGCCGATTTTTGTTTTTAAATCATAATTGTTAATAAAGTAATATCCAATTCGCTTTTCATTACCAAAACTGGTACGAACACCACTAGCGCCTTCTATTTGAAGATAGGCTGGTAGCCAGAAGAAGCTTGCCTGACCCGCCATATATTGCATACCAAGAGCTAAAGCAACTTTATTCTGAATAAACCAGAGTTTACTTACTTTTAGCTGATAATGAGGAAAACGGACATCTGAAGTTGTTAATTGTACTTGCTCTAAGATAAATCTCTCTGCACTTTGAATTGTTACTTTTTCTGCATCAAAAAACCAAGGTTTATCTGTAGGCCCTAGTAATTCTGCACCCATCACAGAACGAACATTGTACATAACTCCACGCTCCATATCGGGCTGGTAGTTCATACTTTCTACAAGATACTTAGTTTTATTAAAGGTAAACTCAATGTTTCCATAGGCACCAACATTAATAATTAAAGAATCTTTAATCGTAACAATCAGTTTTTCTGCTTTTAAAAAATTTCCATCAAAACGTACACGTACATTGCCAAGCATTACTACCTCAACAAGATCAGAGTCACCAAAGTTTTGGACAGTAATATCATCAGCATTATCAAGAATAATATAAATCTTCTCATTGGCAGTATCTATTTTAGAACGTGCTGTATCTTCAAAAGGAGGCCTAAGACGAAGTTCTTCAGGTGGTAGATCTCTATTATCTATTAGTTGAGAATAGACAAAAATAGGACACAAAAAAAGCAAAAATAGTAAGCGAATGCTAAACAACAACAAAAACCTCGCCGACATAGGGATAGTTTATATTATAAAACATATTGTGAAAAGGCGCAAAAATATATTTAGTTCGCATTTTTGAAAAAAATCAAAAAGTATGTTATAATCATGATAGATGTTTGATTGGTCTTTGGGGTAAAGATATCAAGACTACTGTTATCTTGTAACATTGGAGAACACTATGATTAAAATTTATAATTTATTTCCACGGTATTTCAAAAATATCAATTCATGGGTAACAGAGCTTGATCACATTAGTAAACTTGGTTTTAATACAGTTTATATTAATCCTATACACTATCCTGGATTTTCTGGAAGTCTTTATGCTCCAAAAAATTATTATATTATCAACCCTTTATTTAGTGATTCTCTAGATCTTAAAGATCCTATTGATCAACTTAGATCATTTCTTGAAGAAGCTCATAAAAAAAAAATTAAAGTCATTATGGATCTCGTAATAAACCACTCTGCTAAGGACAATCCCCTCACTATAGAACATCGTTCTTGGTATATTGTAGACAAAAATGGAAATTTGAATAGTCCTGGAGCTTGGGATGATGGTAAATGGGTTAGATGGGGTGATCTTGCACAATTTGATCATCTTCAGTCAGAAGACCGTGAAGGTCTGTGGCATTATTTTAATGATTTAATCCAATACTACCTAAACTTAGGATTTGATGGATTTAGAGCTGACGCTGCTTATCAAATACCTAGAGATTTATGGATATATCTTATCAAAAATG
>JBOFDR010000073.1:0-3963 GCA_051647205.1 Brevinema sp.
AAATTTTCTTAATTAATTAAAATTTATATTTTAAGTCGGAAGTATTGATTATCTGAATGAACTTATTTATTATGTGTTTTTAGTAAATCAACTCATATATAGTACATAATCTATATACTATTTTTTCAATCATTGGTAAGCAAGCACTACAACCGATTAAACTAAGAACAGATGTTATTAGAATTAGTAAAGTTTTATTCATAATATATTTTTCCTCACTATTTTTATATATTATAATGTGGATATAATATATAAAAATGAAAGAAGAGATTAGTAACAAACTTAATAAATTAACAGAGAGTATAGGGGTAAAGAAAGATTTTATTAACTCTGAAGCAGATACTATTCAAGCATTAATCAATCCTTTTATAGCTTTATTAGGCTATGATATATCGGATCCGACACAATGTCGGAGGGAATATGATGAGGATCCTCGTTTGAAAAAGGTCATATTAGTGATAAGCCATTTCTTGAATTTGACCTAAGAAAGAGACTTTCTAACTCTCAATTGCACACTCTTTTAAAATTTCATCGTTCTGAATTTAATCCTGAAGAGTGATCCAAATCTATTGAAAATCTAGAGACAGAAAATAATATCAAAAAAATTATGTCTTCTTTATTATCAGATGATCTTTCAATAGATAGCCCATTTATCAACTTACTTATTAAAGAAACTCCATATAAGCACAGTAGGGATCATAGAAAAACTCAGTTTGTGAATTTAAGCCTCTAAAGTTATCAAAAGCTGGATAGAAGATATGGTAAAAGAAAGAATTAATGATTTAGCTACTAAGCATAAAGAAGAACAAGAAAATGAATTTGATATTAACAAAGATTCAAATCAGATTATTACTATTCAAGAAAAAATGGAAGATTTTTTTATTATCAAAGCAATTTGTATCGAAAAAATTACAACTGAACAAATAGCTTATCAAGATTATCTAGGGTTTTTTAGTATTTACTATGGTGGAGAAAAAAGAAAACATATTTGTAAATTATATCTTACTGATAATAAAAAAGAAATTGAGATCTTTGAAAAAGAAACAATAGCATCTATTGAAGATATCTATACATTAAAAGATAAATTATTTCAGAAAATTAAAGAATTACAATCTCAAAAATAATCTCTTTAATTAAAGAGATTATTAAATAATATAAAATCAAAACAAGCCCTAAAAAATAGGGCTTGTTTTGATTTTATATACTATACTTGCCTGAGACATAACAACTAGGTAATTTTTGGAAACTATCCATCTATTGGATATACTTTTATTTGTAATGGGTCGCATGTCCTAAAGCAGGTGCGAAACTGTATACTTTTTGTATACTATCTGTGTACTATAACCTAAGTTAATTATATATTATTTTGGGTGTTTTATAAAGACTCTAATAAAAATTTTGTCTTGTATCTCTTTGTATATCCTATTCTTAGGATAACATATTTACTTAAAAATATCAAGGCTCATGCTTAAATAGTTTGACAAAAAAATAATCCCCAACTATAATTAAATAGATTGGGGATTATTCTATAGATATATGAGGTTCAATATTATGAAATTTTATCTATTACTACTCATCTTATTCTTCGGAGCGTGTGTTAAAAAAGAAAAGTATTCGCCAGAGGATCCCTTCAAATCTGGCACATTTCAGCGTAGGATGCAAGTTAGCGAGCCTCTCGTCGCGAGATATGATATAGAACCAAAGTTGTTTTGGTTAGATGAATCAGGGGTATCTTATGAACCTTTATGGGAAGATGTAGGTTACTCAGCGATTTATTATGAACCTGTATCTAATACTTATTATAATGTTGAAATAGATTACATTTATCCACCGAATCGTCCTGTAACCTATGATACTAACAATATCCAAGATGAGAAAAACTACTTTAATTTTACAAAAAAATTTCATCCCAAACTTCCTCTTCGATATGTAGGTAGTATAGATCTTACCAATCGTATCTATATAGCTACAAATAATAATCTCTATGTGAAACGTCTAAAATTACTTGAAGATAAAGAATATAGAGATTCTGAAAATAAAGAACAACCACTTTTTTCTCAAGTTTTCCCTTATATACGTTATCATGATGATCCTCAATATAGTGAGTATCAATATATATACTATACTAATGGCACTCAAGAATTTGGGCGTGTTGATCCTATAGGCAAGCTGTATTTTTATCGTAATATTCCTAAACCAGAATAACTAGATGATGACAGTTTTTTTCGTTACCTTTACCTAAGGGCAATGTTCTTGAATCTAGAAATTTATTGTGAGATATGAAAATACTCAAGATACTTATAAAATCTAATTCTGCCCACGGATTACTACCTATCCCAATATCACAGGTGTTTTTAGATGCATTCACATGATTAAATCCTGTGAAAATATCCATTTTACTATTAATCATTTGTGGAATACCTATTTTATTAGGTGCTTCGATACCTGCTTCTAGCATATTTATGATCTCTTCCTTAGAAGTACCTTTTTTCAATTCCTGCTCGACAAATTGCCCAGAATTTCCCTTATACATAGAGCTACTTGCTACTCCACCACTTTCTATAGCAACATTATTGTAGACTATTTTAGCTTGCTCTTTAGCAGTTCTTTTAGTATCTGTAATAACAATATTATTTTGTGTTTTATGACATTTATAATTGAAATACATTACAATCACCTTAAGTCGATCTTCTGCCTCAGAGCTAATATGATCCATATCTGTATATTTATATGCAACTTTAATAGTATCTACTCCTTTTTTAGTAACAACAAAAATCTTATCATCCTCTAATCGATCCATTGATAAACCAACAGCTTGTCGAGCTTCTTCATTTATACGCTTATCATTAGAGTCTTGATAAAACCTATTCCAAAATAAATCTTTATTAATCTTAAACATAAACTTATCAAACTCAAATACTTTATAAAAACCTTTTTCAAGATCTCTTTTCTGATCCGATGTTAGCTCTCTCTTAGTATACAGCTCATTTAAGATTTTCGTCGACAATTTCCCTAGCTGATCCTTCCAGATATAGACCTTAGCAGGATCCCCATTCAAACGATTCTCATCAACAATCTTCTTTGTAAGATCAGAAATCTGTGAACTAGATGGAGAACTTTGTCCCATTTCTTTCAAAATCTTTTCAGAAATTTCACCTAAACTAACCACTTTTTTAGACCAACTACGTTGTACTTTATCTATGAGATCACGATGAGTACAAGATCCATTTAGTTTGTGATTCAAAGCAACTTTATCAGGTAGGGAGCTTGATTCTTGTTTCTTGATAAATGTACCGAAGGTACTCGCCGAGACATCGATCTTGTCGATCGAAAAGATCAAAAAACTCTCTTTCATCCATTCCGAAAGCTAGCTTATCCTCATCAGTAAAGCTATATTCTCTAATATTTAAATCTATTTTAAAGCTATTTTTTTGAGCATCGATTAAAAACTTTAGCTCAATATCTTTGCCAGATATTCCCTCTTTTTTACTATCAAAACTATTGCTAATTTTTCGATAAATTAAGTCTTCAAGACTATATCTAGATAGTCTTGCTAAGCTTGGGAACTCTCTAGAAGCCCTCTGAAATTTGTCTACAAGATTGCTTAAAGAAATATTTTTATCCAGCCTCAGCCTTTTGCTTGACAAAAGACTACTTAACTCTGAATACGAAAAACTCATAATATACCTGCTTTTATCGATAATTTATTAATATTTATAGATAGAATTATAGGTCGACTTTAAATCTGTGTCAATAGTTTTTGAAAAATATATTTTTAGATGTAGGTATAAGCAATGTAAAAAAGCTCATCACAAAAAAGAAAACCCACCAAGTTAGTGGGTTTATTGTCATATTATTTATTACTATTATTACTGTTTGATGGTGGGTGAGGGATTCTTTGAGCTGTGTTTGGAGTTCATGGAGGTCTACTGTTATTTACTATTCTAGGCTGACGACCTTCGT